>JAUVLN010000083.1 GCA_030600725.1 Thermoplasmatota archaeon
ATTGTTGACCCAGAAGCCGAAGGTTATGGTTCCGTCCGGGTCGCAGGGTTTCGAGGAGGGGCCGGTGTTCTCTATGAATAGACTGTAATAGGGCAGGATCACACAGGTGAGCTTGATCTGGGAGGTCTTGGTCCCGTCCCCACCCGACGTTGCGTTCACGTAGAACTCGCCCACCTCGTTCGCCTGCGGGTTATCGGATCTCTTTGGAGGATAGATCGTGATGGAGATGTTCTTCCTCTCATCGGCATCCATGGGGCCGGAGTTGGCCGTCTGGATCGTGCCTGACCATCCCTTGTTCTTGAACTGGGAGGATATGTACAGCTCAAGGCCGAACTCATCCTCGCCGTTACCCCTGTTCGCAACCTCGACCGTGTAGGTCACAAAGCTGTTGGATGTTATGTCAACTGATTTGGAGCTTGCCCCGGTCTCGGTGGAGAGGGTCACCCTGAACTTCTGGTTAATGTTCACGATGACCGTCTGGTTTGCCGTGGTCGCTGGATCGTTCCTCGACCGGGCCTGCACCGTCACCGTATAGGTGCCCGACTGGGCCTTACTGTCGGTGTTCACTATCATGGTGGCCAGCTTCTTCGTGCCGGAGGCGTAGTTCGAGGTACTGAAACTGATAGATGCGGTCCAACCAGTGGGTTTATCGATCGCGATGAGGGTATATCCGTCCAAATCGTTTCCCGTGTTCGTCACATTGAAGGTATAGGTGGCGGAGCTGCCCGGATCCACGTACCGGGGCGTGGGGGACTCGACCTCTACATCGTACTTCCTCTTGATGTTGGTCGTGAGGAGGACGGATGCGGTGGAATTGCTCGGATCGATCCTCGAGTCCACCCTGATCGTCGCCAGACAGTAGGAGCTTATCGTGACATTTGACGAAGGGGCCCTCACGTTCACCGTGAACTGTGATGTGGCACCGCTCGCCATGGACGCCGTGGTCGTCTGGCTAAGGGTCACCTGCCAGGTTGAGGGATCCTTGGACACTGTAAGGTTGATATCGAACCTATCCGCATTGTTTCCCTCGTTCTTGATGGTGAGCAGGTACACGATGGATCTGCCCTGGGCCACCTCCTTGCTTGCATTGTCAGCGGTAAGACTGACGTCGTAGTTACTTGCCGAAGATGCATACGGCAGGTTGTAGACCAACGCTGCCATTGATGTCATGATCAGCAGGAAGATTATCGCGATCTGAAAACTTCTCTTTCGTGTTTGCATGGTTATTACCTCTACCGCAGGGACATGTAAATGGTTATTTAATGGTTGCTCCATGA
This sequence comes from Thermoplasmatota archaeon, assembly GCA_030600725.1. GTDB lineage: Archaea > Thermoplasmatota > Penumbrarchaeia > Penumbrarchaeales > Penumbrarchaeaceae > JAGLEG01. The sequence goes on from JAUVLN010000083.1 coordinate 1,278, forward strand.
TATTCTAGTGTTTTTTCAAATAATGTTATGGAATTGTATTATCATTATCATAATATGTCTTACATTATGATAACAAATCATCATACAATATATAAAGGAGAATGACAATATAATAGCGGTTATCATATGGCCGACCTACTCAGTATCAGGGTCTCCGAGGATATGAAATCGGCGTTAACATTGTCGTCGAAGCTCTCGGAGGCGCCGGTATCCAAGTTGTTGAAACCGTTCCTTGACGAGATCTCCAGGATCTGCCTGGGCGCATCGATCCTGTTCCATATCGATAGGGCCAACACATTCAAGAGGGAGAGGCTCGATCGTTTCATGAGGATGCTTATCGAGCCTTCCATATCTGGATCGGCAACCCTGATGGACCTGGGGATGGAGGACATCCGCAATTACAGCCCACGAATAATATGGGATTTCCTCAAGGTCCTTGAGAAGCATGAGGGGGTCAGGTCGATGAACGAGATGTTCGACGGTGTGGAGGTTAACGGGATGTTCTTCATCAACACCCCATTCCTGAGGGCGATCTCATATTACATGGGGTCATCATATCTGACCGAGGGGGGGAGCATGGAAACGCTGGACCATCAGCTGGCGACCAGGCAGTTCTTTCATCTCATGTTACATTATTACTACAGACACAATGCAAGAGGGACCACAAAAGCCCTCAACACCCAGTGGTACACGCATCAGGCCGGTATCCTCGAGATAGAGCGGTCCCTTCTGAACGAATATATCAATATGACCAGAAGGCCGGTGGTAGAGGCCATAGTCGTGGAGGAGAAAGACGCCAACACCCCCCCCAAGGTACGGAAACGTACCCAGAAGATCCGCAGAAAGGCGTGATCATCCGTACATGGGGAGGTTCGGGCCGGTCTTCTTGCCGCCCGGTTTGCTGATGGCCTGCATTCCCTTCAGCTTGGCTTCGAGTAGGTCCGCCTCCGCATAGAGTGGGATAAGGTCCAGGTTGAAATATGGTATCAATCCCTTCATCGTCTCCAGGATCCTCGCGGCCGCCCTTGCGTCCGGGATCCTGTCGCGTGCTTCGGCCAGAAGGCACATGACCTCAAAATCCCTCTTCTTTCCCTCGTTGAGCAGGACACCGGGTATGCCGGATATCAACCCCTCCGGGAATATGGGAACGCTGGCCCTGGCCAGCCTCTCCTTTCCGGAGGGCAGGGAGCTAAGCCCGTAGATCAGGCTATCGACGTTGTTGGGAAGATCCGCCTTGATGGGTTTGGCATCGGGTTCCTCTGCCTCTTCCCCGTCCTTCCCCTCTACCCCCGGGAGGATAGGCTGTTCGCCTTCTATTACCAACCCCTCCGGAGATATCAGGCATGAACACCTCTGATCCTGGGCCCAGTCGAGTATCGAGTTGCAGATCATCTTGATGAGGTTTGATGGGGGCTGGAACTCCGAGAGGAATACCACAAGACGGGTCCAGTCCCCGTCCGGCCCTTCAAGGTCCCCGGCATAGAAACGCACAGGATGATGAGGCTCCCCATCGCGAACGACCGATACGGTCGGGAAATAGACCGAATCCATTATCCCGATCAGCTCCATGTCAAGGGAGGATACGATATAGCTGGCCGCGATGGTGCTGACCAATCCAACGCTGGGAAAGCCGTCCAGGATCACAGCATCCCTGAGGTCCAGCCTTCTGTATTCGTAGATCTCGATATCATCCATCCTGTTCACCTCGGCTTCCCGACAAGTAACTCCCAGCTTCTTAAAACCATCGATTGCGCCCCTCATGATCAAAGGGCTAAAGGTTAATACCTCGGTTTTCCCTATTGTGCTGATGATCAGGCCCTACGTACATCTCAACTGCGCCTCAACGGCAGACGGCAAGCTCTCATTCGCCGACGGCACCAGGCTCAGGATATCCGGGGAGTGGGACATGAGGAGGGTTCACACACTCAGACAGAGGTACGGGGCGATACTTGTTGGTGCCGGTACCATCATCAAGGACGATCCCAAGCTCACCGTAAAAGGGGATTACGTGCATGACCCTAATCCGATAACCAAGGTGATACTCGATGGGGCCGGGATCGTATCGCCCTCCTCCAGGTTCTTCAGGACCCCCGGACCCTCCGTCATCTTCATAGGAGGTGAAGTGGACCACATGTGGACCGAGGAGGTTCTGAGGATGAACGAGGAGATGGAGGGCGACATCACGATCATACCTTTTCATACGAAGGATGGCATCTTTCCACTTAATGAAGTGGTCTCAAAACTGCATCACATGGGGGTCGATAGGCTCCTTGTGGAAGGAGGCCCCACAACCCTCTGGGGATTCCTTAACAAGGGACTGTGGGACCGCTTTACGGTCTACTTCGGCCCGATGCTGGTGGGCGGAAGGGGGCCCGGCATAACGGGAGGCATGGGAACGTTCGACCCGCTTGCGATCAAACTGGAGAATATCATGAAGACGGAGGATGGAGGGGTTCTTCTGGACTACCTTCCAATGAGGATCAGGCCTTGAATTTCCGGTTCTCACCCTGGACATCCCTCAGCTTCTTCAGAAGGGATCTTTCCTTCATTGAGGGCCCCTTCGGGACATCTATCTTCACCTTGACGAACTGATGTCCGAACCTGTGTGGGTTCCTGAGGTGGGGCATCCCTCTACCTTTTAACCGTAGGACGGTATGTGAGGTCGTCCCCGATGGGACCTTCAACTCCACCGGACCGTGAAGGGTGTCCACCCCCACCTTCGTCCCGAGGACGGCCTGGGGATATGTTATCGTTATCTCGCATTTTATATCGTCACCGTAACGCTCGTAGAACCTGTGGTCCTTCACGTCTATTATCAGATACAGGTCCCCGGACGGACCGCCCTTCAATCCGGCGTCCCCGAGGTCTGCGATCCGCAGCCTGTTCCCGGCCTCCACACCGGCGGGGATCGTGATGGATTTCCTGACGGACTCCCTCACCCTCATGGCTCCCCTGCATTTCCTGCACTTATCCTTGATGATGGACCCCTCCCCGCCGCACCGGTTGCAGGCGGTGGTGGTGACGTACTGGACCGGTCCGAGCCTCCTCACCATCCTCCTCTGTCCGGCGCCTCCGCAATCGGGGCACTCAACGGGTGGTTTTCCATCCTCGGATCCGCTCCCCTTGCAATCCGAACATCTGGCGAGCCTGCCCGACTCTATCTCCTTCTCCACCCCGGAGAACGCCTCCTCGAGGGTGATTGCAATATGGAGAGAACGATCGTCCCCTGCAATGGGCCGCCGCCGGGAGAACATACCGTCATCCCCGTTTCCGAAGATGGATCCGAAACCCCCTCCGAAAGAGTGCATGAACATGTTGAGGGCGTCGTTGAGGTCCATGTGATGCATCTGATACTGATGCATCCCATTGCCGTCCTCATCCGCTGCGAAACCATACTGATCGTACTGCTCTCTCCTGGTATCGTCGGAGAGGACCTCGTAGGCCTGGGTTATCTCCGTGAACTTCTCTCCTGCCTTGGGATCGTCCTTGTTCCTGTCGGGATGATACTTGAGGGCGAGCTTGCGGTACGCCTTCTCTACCTCCTCCTTGCTGGCGCCCTTGTCAAGCTCCAGCACCTCGTAGTAATCCCTCGCCATCGATCCACATCCATTCTTGTTCCCGATCAATCAAGGGGGGATCCGCTCCCCCCTTTCAACTATTTCAGGCGTCTTCCGCATCTACGTCGATGAAATCGTCGTCATCGGAGCCCTTCTTATCGGCCGGGGGCTCCTCGTCGTCCTGCTGGGGGGCCTCGGCCTTCGCAGCCTCCTGGTACATCTTGGCAAAGAGGTTCTGGGACGCCTCGGAGAGGCCATCCATCGCCTCTTTGATCCGGTCGTTGTCCTCGCCCTCCAGGGCCTCCTTGAGCTCGTCGACCTTGGACTGCACCTGCTCTGCGTCGGACCCGTCCAGCTTCTCCTTGTAGTCCTTCATGGCCTTCTCTGTGGTGTACACCAGACTGTTGGCCTTGTTCAGAAGCTCCGCCTTCTCCAGACGCTCCTTGTCCTCGTCCGCGAACCTCTCGGCGTCGTCTGCCATCCTATCGATCTCCTCATCGGAAAGGGCCCCCGTACCGGAGACCACTATGTCCTGGGAGTTGCCCGTCGCCTTGTCCTTCGCCATGACATGGACTATACCGTTCACGTCTATCTCGAAGGTCACCTCGATCTGCGGCAGCCCCCTGGGTGCGGGCGGTATCCCCAACAGCGTGAAATTACCCAGCGTCTTGTTGTCGTCGGCCATGGCACGCTCTCCCTGAAGCACGTGTATCTCCACCTGCGGTTGGTTGTCCGACGCGGTGGAGAATATCTTCGATTTCTTGGTGGGGATCGTGGTGTTCCTGCTGATGATCTTGGTCATCACCCTTCCGAGCGTCTCTATACCCAGAGAGAGAGGGGTAACATCGAGAAGTACCATGTCCTTTCCCACCTCTCCCGTCAGAACGCCTGCCTGTATGGCCGCACCTATGGCAACACACTCATCGGGGTTGATGTTCTTGGTGGGCTCCTTCTTGAGGATCTCCTTGATCTTCTCCTGCACGAGCGGGATCCTCGTCGAACCTCCGACCAGAAGGACCTTGTCTATATCCTTCGGCTTGAGCTTCGCATCCCTCAGGGCGTTCTTTAACGGTGTCTGTGTCTTTGTGACGAGGTCGCCTATCAGCTCCTCGAACCTGGACCTGGTCAGCTCCATCTCCAGATGGAGGGGGCCGGAATCACCCTGCGTTACGAATGGCAGGCTGATGTGGGTGGTAGGGGTCCCGCTCAGCTCGATCTTGGCTTTTTCGGCGGCGTCCTTGAGCCTCTGGATCGCCTGCTTGTCCTTCATCAGGTCGATCCCCTGCTCCTTCTTGAACTCCCGGGCGATCCACTCCATGACCTTCCTGTCGAAATCGTCCCCTCCAAGGTGGTTGTTCCCGGAGGTTGATTTCACCTGGAACACCCCCCCTCCGATCTGCAGTATGGATACGTCGAATGTGCCGCCTCCCAGATCGAATACCAGTATAGTGAGGTCCTCCTCCTTGTCAAGGCCGTATGCCAGGGCTGCAGCCGTGGGCTCGTTGATGATACGCTTCACGTCAAGCCCCGCGATCTTGCCCGCATCCTTTGTTGCCTGCCTCTGGGCGTCCTCGAAGTAGGCGGGGGTGGTGATTATCGCCTCGGTGACCTCCTCCCCGAGGTACTCCTCCGCATCCTCCTTCAGCTTCTGGAGGATCATCGCGGATATCTCCTGGGGGGTGTAGGACTTGCCCGCCATCTTCACCTTGGATTTCTGGCCCATCTTCCTCTTGATGGAAGCGATGGTATTATCCGGGTTGGCCACAGCCTGCCTCTTGGCGAGGTCTCCCACGAGCCTCTCGCCCTTCTTGGTTATGCCCACCACGGAGGGGGTCGTCCTCCCCCCGGTCTTGTTCGGGATGACGACCGGCTGGCCGCCCTCCATCACGGAGACCACGGAGTTCGTGGTCCCCAGGTCTATTCCTATGATCTTTCCCATTTCTTATCACCTCTTTTTCTTTTTATCGTCTGTACCCTTTTTATCGGGTTTCCTGTTAACTATCACCTGCGATGGCCTCAGCGCATTCTCCTTGTAGAAGAAACCGGCCACCTTCTCCTCGGTGATGATATCATCTTCAACTTTGTGATCCCTGGACTGTCCGACCGCCTCGTGGTAGATGGGGTCGAAATGCTTTCCAAGGGATTCGATCCTCTTGATCCCTATGCTGTCGAATAGTCCGTGCACCCGCACCTCCACCATCTCCAGACCTTTCAAGATGTCATCCGATGTGCTCTTGGGGCGCCTGGACCGAAGGACCGACTGCCTCGCCCTGTCGAAATCGTCCAGAACCTCTATAAGGCCCATTGAGATATCCCTGATCTTCCTGTCCGCGATCGATTCCTTCTCGCTTTCATGCCTTCTCTTGAGGTTGTGAAAATCCCTCTGAAGTATACGGGCCCTCTCCTCGAGCACTCCCTTTTCCTCCGAGGCCTTTTCCAGTTCTGCCGTGAGGGCGCCAAGGTCCTTCTCGACATCCTCGAGGGTTTTTATCTTCACCGATCCGTTCACCTGGGGGGACACCGCCTCACCATCTCCCGCCCGAGAGCCCATCCGTCTTACATCCACCTCAAGGACTCCCTGGGAATATGTTACCACCACGTTCTCGGGATCCGGATCGAAGGGCATTACCTGTATCGTCTTGAAGCTGCCCCTGCTGCCCTTGCCAACGACCGTGACCAAATCCCCGGATACCTCCATCTTGATCGAGTCCTGTGGGACGCCGGGAAGCTCCACGATGAGCTTCGCTCCGGTCTCCGTCTCCCTGATGTCGGCGAAGGGCTCCCTGAACTCCTCTTTTGCTTCGGCCATTGTTATCAACTCGTATACAACTTGTAGTTGTTATCCTGTTGTTATACAGTAAACAGATTTAGTATTTATTCTTTTTGGCAAAAACGGCTTTGCACCTAAAGTCGGTGTTTCGGCCTATATTAGGTGCAAAGCCTACTGTACAATAAAACATAAATAGTTACATTCAAGCATATTTAATATTGAGGGATACACATGTCTAATATGTCAATACCTGAAAAATGGCAGCTGACCACCGTTATAATCATCTCTATTCTGCTCATTGTCCCATCATCGATCATCTTAGGGGCATCCGTGGGTACACATTTCAGTGATTGTACTTCGACCAGATCCGGAGAGAATGAGAATGATAATATTACGGCCCCGGATTTTGACGTTCAGTTCATGATCGATCCTTCCATCGACCCACTCGCTCCGTTTTTTGGGGAGAAATGGGTCTCGATCCAACGCGGAATGGTAGCGGAATACTGGGTTCTCATATCCAATCTGGGCCCAGTGAACGATACATATCATATCGAATTGGATGCCCATCCAATCGATGATGGATTAAGATGGTATTTCAAGGATACCGGATTACTAACAGCTGATGTAGAACTTACTTCACCATCTATCCGTGATTCAATCGGAGGGAAATCCTTCACAACGATGATTGTCCGGATAGATTGCCCGATCGATCCCGGATATG
>JAUVLN010000271.1 GCA_030600725.1 Thermoplasmatota archaeon
TTATGATACGAGGCGCCGGCCAATAACGGCGCCGGTGTGATATATTCACCAACGTCCCACAGCTGTGGGGACGGCTCCCAATCCGGCTCGATATCGGCGGGCTGCGCCATGTCGGTTGGAGCGGAAACGCGTTCAAATACGGGTTGGTATGGGAGTGAGAGCGTGATCTCCATGGAATCCGGATAGGTCAGTATGGTCCCCTCGGCCTCGAACGGGGACAACCTGATCACAAGGAAGGAGGAGCGGCCGTGTAAGAGGGACCCCTGGACCCATACATGTCCCTGGTCTTCAACCGCATCTCCCCATTCGATCATGCCGTCAACGGCTATGGGACTTGAAGAATGGACCGGACCTGGAAGATAGATGGTGTTCTCGCCGACCGTATGGATCCGTTCGATCTTCACCCTCTCCGGTTCATAACACGGCATATAGAGGCTCTTCTCTGGTAGTTCCGCTGTTCCGGGTATCGAGGAGGCCCCCCAACCGTCGATCAAGACGATCGAGTTCCCGCCGCTCATCTCGATCTCGGGCCCGGGGATGGAGATGATCAACGTCACCTCTCCCACCTCAACATCTTCGTCCGCCGCTCCGGTTTGAAGGGACGCCAGTAAAATGGATATCATCAGAAAAGCGGTCATCAGGGTTCTTGTAGGAATCTGCATATTGGATCAACACCTGTTCAGGTCGTTTTTGCAATCCCCTCTCATTTGATAAATAACTTATCACGTGGTTATTGGAGCGACGAATAGAACCCGACATCATATCCCTATATATTTCGGCATGTCCGTTTTTCCTCCATGTTGGGGATATACGGGTGTGGAAAAAGAGCAAACCGGAAATAATGGTGTGGTCCATGGGGGAGGGGACGGTGAAGGGGGATGGAGCCTGCTTCTCCTCATATTGGCTCTTGGCGTGGTCCTTCCCCACCTTGCATCGTTACATATAAGGAGGAGATAGATGACATCCGTGCTGATACTGCTGGGGGGTGCGAATGCACCGAAAGATATCCAGCATTACGAGCATATCATATGTGCGGACTCGGGGTATCTGTCGCTGGAGGGGGTGGGAAAAGAGGGGGTCCATCTGGTGGGTGATATGGATTCGATCCCCCCCGAGAGGCTGGAAGAGGCGGCATCCTCCGGTGTACTGATCTCCAGATTCCCATCGGATAAGGGCCTGACGGACGGTGAGATCGCCGTCAGGAAGGCGCTTTCCATGGCACCCGACCGACTGGTGATCTGCGGGGGGAGGAGTGGCAGACTTGACCATGTGCTGTCCGGATCGCACCTGCTCTTTCTGATCCCACCGGAGGTGCACGCGGAGCTCCGGATAGAGGGGGATCGGATCCGCCTGCTCAGGGAAGGGCACAGTATGGCCTTTGGAAAACAGGAGGGCATCGTCTCCATCCTTCCGGCCAGGGGGGACTGCGTTGTCTCGGTGAAGGGGATGAAGTGGGACCTGGAGGATGAGAGGCTGGATTTCGGGTCCACGCGCGGGATCCACAACGAGTTTCGGGATGGGGAGGCGGTTATCGGATCGATATCCGGCGACCTCTTCGTGATGGTCGTTCACGAGCCGGTCTGATCGGATAAAAGAAGCTCCACCAGCTTCTCGACTATGGCGTCGTTGACCTCTCTGCCCTTATCGGCGGAGGCGAGGGTAGGGTCCGCCATGAGGCCGTCCGGGAAACAGCTCTCGGGGTCAGGGATGATCCGGAAAGGTTTGAAACTGGGAGGCCCGCCAGCCGGAATATCCTTGACGATGGATGAGTTGATATGGAGCATCCTGGAGGTCTCGATGTCACCGGCATGGCCATCTTTCTGATTGAACCGGTCATTCCCCCTGACGATCTTATCGGCGATGTCGTAATCCGTAAGGAACCACAGCTTGAGGGAGGGGTGCTTTTCAACGACCTCCCGGCAGGCGTCCCTGATGGATGCCATGTGCACCGATCCGGCGTGCCCCGTAACTATCATGATCCTTCCCGCCCCCGACCTTACGACCCCCTCCAATATCTCGATGAACATCGATCGAAGCGTGGAAGCGGAGAGTGATATCGAACCTGGAAAGTTACGGGTCGAAGAGCACTGGCCGTGGTAGAGCGGAGGCATTACCAGGCCGTTAACCCGTTTGGCCGTCTCAACGCATACGTGATATGCCTGGAAAAGGTCCGTCCCTGTGGGCAGGTGAGGGCCGTGCTCTTCCACGCAGCCCACGGGGATCAAAACCGGAGCTCCCCCTGCCAGTTCATCCCGGATATCCATCCAGGTATTCTCCACCCAAAGGACGTTCATAGGTCACCCCTCACGTCTCGAACTTGGCGCCGCATCCGGGGCATTCGCTGGATCCCGGAGGGACCTCCGCGTGGCAGAGCGGGCACTCGTAGACCTCGCCCTCGAACGAGACACCGCATTCCGGGCACTCGGTCGCCGATGCGGGGATGTCCTTGTTGCAGGCGGTGCATTTTACCCGGTTCTCGGCAGGTTCTCCCGCAGGAGGCTCTTTCTCCGGCGGTGCCTCCTGTGTGAGGTCTTGTGTTTTCTCGGTATCTTCATCATCCTGGAGCGATGATATCTTTTCCTTCAACGCTACCATCGCCTGTTCGAGCTCGTTCTCCTCGTCGTCAACGAGCACATCGGCGAGGATCTCCTCCGCAAGCTCTATATCGGCCTCACGCCCGTCCATCTTGACCTTGGCAGCGATCCTCTTCACGACGCCCTCCAGCACCCTCACATTGGTGATTATCCTGTCGGCCAGGAGATGGATGACCTCCTCCGGGAGGATCAGGTCCACCTTCTTCGCCTCCCTTTTGAGTATCACGATCTTTGTCTCGGTGGTCGGGTGGGCCACATCAACGATCAATCCACCCTCGAACCTGGACTTGAGCCTATCGGTCAGTTTGGGGATCTCCTTCGGGGGGCGGTCCGAGGTGATCACTATCTGTTTGCCGTTGTTTGCCAGGTGGTTGAAGGTGTTGAAGAACTCCTCCTGAGTGGCCTCCTGGCCCGAGATGAACTCTATATCGTCGATCAGGAGCACGTCGGTCAGGAAGCGCTTAAGCGTGTCATGCCGCTGCTGGACTCGTGCCGCGATCCGCTGCCCGGCTCTGGTCAATGTGGGCACCATGTAAGGCGTATAGCGTACCAGCCCCTTTGCAGCCAGGGAGCGCAAGGCCAGGGTGACACTGGGTTTACGAATTGAGAGACGCGCGGCGATATCCGTGACACGGGCCGTGCCCTCGGACTGGATCAGAGAGGCAAT
>JAUVLN010000310.1 GCA_030600725.1 Thermoplasmatota archaeon
GGAAAAGGAAGGTGCATCTGGACAACGCTCATCGTTCTATCGATGATCATCCCGATGATGACCATATCGGCCATCCGGAACGATGCGCAGGCGGACGTTGATATCCTGAATGATAATACCACCTTCATAACAAGGATAACGATCAGAACCCGGATGCTCACCTCCCAGGACCCACTTTCACCGATATCCATCCAACCTATCTCTACATCCACGATCGGCGGTGGGATCTCCCTCGGCTTTTCGGATGGCGGTGATTGGGAGGAGGTTTTAGACCCCACACCCGGCACCCCCACTGTCCCGTGGTTGGCAACCTCCATCACCGTCAAAGGGGACATCCTATCCGTCCATACGGATCCCATTGAGATCGGATCCGTCGAGATCGGTTCGGCCTTCAAAACGATGCCGGAGGCCGTAACCCCCTGGGAAGAGCAGGAGCCGTTCCATCCATGGGTCAAGGGCATCTCCTACCCCATGGAAAGGCACAGGCTGTCACATGCGGGTTATAGACGCCAGGATGGTGAACTTCTCCACGTCTATTCCCTGTGGATCTCCCCCATTGCCCTTACCGGGTCGGGTGATGTGGAGCACAGTGAGAACATGGAGGTCGAGATAGAGTGGAGCGGGGATATGTCCGAGCCGACGCCCTCCAGATCCCAGGGCGATCCGTTGAACGTTCCCGGGACGCCGTCTATCTCATCGAACCTGGATGTCAATCCGATCTATCTCATCGTTACATCCGAGGATATCAGGGAGAGCCTGACCCCTCTTTCCAACTGGAGAAATCAGCTGGGAACGGCCACATCAATAGTGAACATAGAGGATATACTGGAGGAGTATCAAGGGCCCGGAGACGATGCGGACAGGCTCCGGGATTATCTCGGGGACGTCGTGGATGAGTGGGATGCGCTTGAATTCGTTCTCCTGGCCGGGGATTGGGACAAGGTGCCCACAAAGAGGGTCGTGGACTCCGATCCCTATTCAGGTTGGGACGACGGTTTCATCCCTGCGGACTCATACTTCTCCTGCCTGGATGGAACGTGGGACCTGGACGGGGACGGCCAATACGCCGAGGTGGGCGACATGGAGGATATAATACCAGACCTGTACGTTTCCAGGCTGGCCATAAACGATCCCGACATCTGGGAGGGCAAGATCCTGCAGTTGATCGATTACGAAACTGGTGTGAACGACAACAACTGGGGAGAGAATGCCATCCTCGCAGCCGCCCATACACACAATGAAGGGGACGGGACGGCGCACTCCAACTATCTGTGGGACAAATACCTTTCATCGGCATACGGAAGAAAGTCCGAACTCTACGAGAGCCTCGATAACCTCTCGATCCCGATCCTTGATGATGCCATACGGAACGGTGGAGGTATGATACAGTTCGTCGACCATGGTGGACCCACGGTCTGGTGCGATAACTACGGGGCCGGCGTCGTTTACCGGGACAGGGATGCGAGGGACCTTTCGAACGGGCCCATGCTGCCCGTCATCTCAACCCTGGCTTGCCTGACGACGTGGTTCGACGATACATCGGGCTGCCCGGCGCAGAGGTTCAACGACTGCCTTGGCGAGGCTTTCACCGAGAATGTGAACGGCGGTGCTATCGGCTATATAGGCTCCTCGAGAACCTCGGTTGGGATCCTCGGCGCCAACAGGTATCTTCCCTATGATAACGGCCTTCAGGAGGACTATGCCAGACAGGTAGGCGGCCTGAATGAATACAATCTAGGCAGATCCTTCACGGACGCAAAGGGGCACTATGCCGAGATGTGGGCCGGCCAGTTCAACAATGTGAACAACGCCGAGGTCTCGATGTGCTGGCTTGAGTATACGCTCCTGGGAGAGCCCGCCACCGATATATGGACGGGAAACGAAGGGGGGCTATCCGTCGAGGTGCAGCATGAGAACGACCTGGACCCATATATCATCGTTACGGTCAAGAACGATGATGGTGAACCGGTACCGGATGCGAATGTCACGCTGCAGAACTTTGAACGGGGTGTATTCTCCCTGGGAACGACCGATGAGAACGGAAAGGCCGGTTTCGAGCTGGAGCTGGATTGGTTCTGCGACATCAACCTGACCGTGAGGAAACAGAACCACAACCCGCACCTCGGATACGTCAGGATCTCCGACATCATACCCCCGATAACGACCATCGAGGTGGATGATGACCCCAAGATCGGGACCTGGTACCGAAAGGATGTGAACATCACCCTGATCCCCAACGAGAGGTCCGTTGTGCACTACAGGGTCAACGAGGGGCCTTACATGGAGACGAACCGCTCACTCAACTATTCCATACCGGTACTTGGTGAGGGGCTCCACCATCTGCATTTCTTCGCAGAGGATATCGCGGGAAATCTGGAGGAGGAGAAACACATTGACATAGGTATAGATCTGGTTGATCCCATCACAATGATCACACCCTCCCCGAAGGATCCTACGGGTGAGAACGGTTGGTACGATACCGATCCATTGATCTCCCTGTCGGGCCTTCAGGGCGATATGGGCTCCCCCATTTTTTATTATTATAGCCTTAACAACGGTCCCGATACCATCTATTCGGAAGGTTTCCTTATCGGAGATGGCGAACACCTGATACGGGCGTGGGCGGAGGACCTTTCGGGGAGGAGCTCCAACGTATCCGAGCTGAGTATCAAGGTGG
>JAUVLN010000242.1 GCA_030600725.1 Thermoplasmatota archaeon
AGAAGGTCGAGGCGTTGGAGAATGTCGTTGTTTTTCACTCGGGGACGAGGGTAGATGGAGATGAGGGTGTGGTCACCAATGGAGGGCGTGTATTGGGTGTAACGGCGATGGATGGGGACCTTCAAACGGCCATCAGGATGGCCTACAAGGCTGTGGGAAAGATCCGGTTCCAGGATCGTCATTACAGAAAGGACATAGGGAAGAAAGCACTCCTTCACCTTGATGACCTATAGCTCTTCAGATGCTATTTGAAAGGTGCCGTCGGTGGGGATCAGAGTAGGTATGTACAGGTTGAATCTGGAGATCTCCCCCTCCCCCCATGTTATTTCAAAGGGCAGCATGGTTGATGCTTTAGGTTTTACCCCTGCGGAAGATAGATATAGCCGGAGAACGAGAGATCCACCTCCGATGACCATCAATGGAAGCTGATCGGACGTATCCCGGGTGGGTTCCAACACAGCGTAGTTCCTACCGTCGCCGGACCACGGGTCGGATACATTGTATCCGAAACTGATATCAGCTCCGGCCTGACCAAAGGAAGGAGGAACCTCCAGCCTCATCTCCAGCGATTCCAGTTCGATCTCCATTGTTCCATTTACGTGAAGATCAAAGGTAACCTCCGTAACGATACCGTTCATAGTTACCCCCGTTATGTTAGTGATCTGAATGACGGAGGTGGTCTCTCCCCCGTTTTCATTGTTGTCAACACAGCCTGATGTCAGAAGGACCAGAATGGAGATAAGGGCCGAGGCATACAGGGCTGTGAACGGGTTATCAGACATGTATCTCCACCTGGTTAGAACTGATCCGGAGGTGCCTGTTCCGCGATCGGACCCTGGGCCGGATCCGTTCCGGCCTCCGGGGACTCATCGGACCCGGTCGTCCCCTCTGCATTCGGTATCGGGATCTGTGTTGTATCCTCCGATACAGGGGTGATGGATCCGGATTCCCCCTCCGATGGCGCCCCTCCTTTTCCCACTTCGGTTGTGGGAGGCTCCTGCTGCTGCCCCTCCTCAACCGTTGGTATGTGGCCCTCCTCTTCCGGTTTATTCTCGTCAATTCCGCTCGCATCCTCGGGGGGAGCAGTATCCTCCCCTTTCTCGCTGGGTTTTTGAGCTACGGGATGGTGTGTTAAAGGCATTGGGGGTATGGGGAAATCCTGGATCATAGCATCCAGCTCCTCGGTGGAGATCGTTCTTTCCTCATCGTGATCTCCAGGGAGGGCCTGCTCTGTTCCCGATCCCCCTCTGGACCTCACGGTCATCAGGATGACGATCAAGATGATCACAGATATCGCCACGATAGTGGCCCCTATAAGCGCCCATGGGCTCTCATCATCACCGCCTTCATCATCTGCGGGGGTTATTGTGATGTAATCGGAGATCGGATCTTTCACCTCCTCCGAGACGACAAGGTCCAATCCATCCATGACGATCTTCACCCTGTATGTGAGATGTGAGAAGGTGTCGAGATCGATCCCCTGAACGGTACCCTTGAAGATCCCCGGGGTATCCTCGACCATGATAATGTCAATAGGGGCGCCGCGGTAACCCGAGTCGCCCTCCATGCATGGTTGAACCCATCCTTTCACAATGCCGCCATCGGGCAGGTCCTTTACCTCTGCGAATAGGAACAGGTTCATTCCCTCCGATCCAAGCCAGACCTTCTCGATGGTCGTTTCGTTCTTCTGGTCATCTGTATCGTTAATATAAGTCTCTACAAGAACCCCTTTTTCCATGACCTGCCAATCAACGGTCAGGATGATCGAAAGTGAGCTGTATCCCGTTATATTTATGGGGACTTCCAGGGTGATCTTCACATCATCGAAGTATCTGTTCCTGCCGTCCGGCAGAATCTCGTGATCGGAGTTTGCATGGATGAGAACACCCTCGTAGGGTTCCAATGCGATATCCTTTTCTCCGATCCTCACCGACCAGCCCAATGGGACATCATCAGCTGTCATCATGTAGGTCAGATCGGACAAGGCTCCCCCCTCGTGAGGGAACGTCTCGAGGATAACAGGGAAGGTGGAGGTTCCCGGGCTCTCGGCCTTGTGAACGATGGTTCCTCTTTCCATGTAAAGGGCGGGAGATGTGTGGGGAAATACCGATCGAGTCTGGATCACGTTCATGTATTGGTCGTAGAGTACGGCCACCAATCCAAAACCCTGCGGAGTCTCTCCCACGGACAGGTTCTCCAGCATTCCCGGTGATATGACGGGGAGATCCTCGATCATGATGGAATCCATGTATCTGTATGCCATCGGGTAGTTCTGGTGGTTCCTCCGCAGGTCGGAGACCTCCTCGATGAGATATACGTTGAGTGTGCCGGATACGTTGTCACGCGCCAATGGGGAGTATTCGATATCGATGATCCAATCGACCCCATCCAGGGAGAAGTTGAGGTTCACGGGGGGAGTATCCCTTCTTGCTGCATCATTAACGGCCTTGGTGATCGTGGTCTCCCAGAGCTCCACACGGGGTTCCTCTCCCTCCACGGAATCCAACGAGATGAACTCATGATCTATCTTTACCATCGGGGTTCCTATCACTCCTCTGGCTTCCCCGACCGCATCGGAGGTATCGTCATCCAGGATATAGGAGATCGCGGTGAATTCCACCTCACCTTTGTGCATCAACCTCTCTATGGCCTCCTCAGCAGCGACGCAGTACTCGCAAGTGGTGGAGGTAAACAGCTCCACAAGGGGCGTGTGTTTCTCCCACACCGGCCTCTCGACGATTGTGAAGGGATATGTCCACACGGGATCTGTGATATTCTCCTCCTTTGGCGCAACCTGGTCCCAGGAGACGGTGACCACGATCATGTAATTCCCCGGTGTATCGATATTGAATACCTTTGATCCTTCATATGAGTTATTGATAAGTAGGTCACCTACATGTACGATATCCGCTGTGGTGTCGTTTACAATGGATAGGTTAACGGTCACATTACTGGCCAATCCGGTACCTTTGTTGGAAACCAGATAATCGATTGTGATGTTGGACGAAGTGTAGAATACGGTTCCTACGGAACCTGGTGGGGCCTCTGGCGGGTCCCAATCCACTCCGGCTTCAAGGATGATCCGGGGGATGGGCCATCTGTTGACCAGGATCTCCCACTCCCTGTAGGCTGAAAGGTTCCCATCCGTCGCCGTAAGGTTGACGGTGTAGGTGCCCTCAACAGGTACGGTCAGGGAGAGGGAGAAATTCCCCTCCTCATCACCGATGGCTGTTTCGTATAGGTCCAGCTCAGCGATCGAGAGGTTCAGGGCCAGATCCTCGGGAGGATGGCCGAGATCGTAAAGGGCCCTACCTGTAGCTGAGATCGTCTGATTGGGATATATCGTTGTGCCATGAAGTTCAATTGGATCCAGGATCAGTTCATCTGGTATGCCTGTGAAATTAATATAGAATTCATGATAGAGGTAGGATCCGCCGATAAGCTTCACTGTGATGTTGAACCGTCCGGTGGTGTTCTGGAAATTATCATGTGGATACGTTCCCGACCAGGTGGTTCCGGAGCCGTCATCGGTCAGGAGTATGGTATCATAACATACCGGGTCTATGCAGAATTGGACACTGACTTTATCCACGGTCTCTCCATCAAGTGCTATGTCCACGGTGAATTCCATATCATCCTCCACCGTTGGCTCAAGTGGTAGATAGGTTACATTGGTGATCGCGGGAGCTCCCTCAGCATCGATCACAAATATGGTCGAGAAGGCCATCATGCCCATCATGAGTGTTAGTACAAACATC
>JAUVLN010000213.1 GCA_030600725.1 Thermoplasmatota archaeon
AGGTCATGTCGTCCCCGCCTATCTTCTCCTCCTTCACGTTTCCAGCGCTTCCCAGGTCCTCGGCTGAAAGGTCATCCAGGTTTGAGACGATCTTGGCGCCGGTCGCCTTTGCGAGCTTCTCCATATCGGACTTCTTCACCCTTCTCACGGCGTATATGCCCTTCTTGGCGAGGAAGTGCTGTGCGAGGTCATCAATGCCCTTCTGACAGAAGACGACATCGACACCTGCGTCCGAGACCTTTTCGGCCATCTCCCTGAGGATGTTCTCCTCGTTCTCCAGGAACTTCTGGAACTGGGAGGGGTCGGTGATCTGTATCTTCGCGTCCACCTCTGTCTTCTTCACCTCGAAGGCCGCATTTACAAGCGCGATCTTGGGCGACTCGATGGACTTGGGCATGTTCTGATGTACCCTCTCCTTGTCCACGAGGATACCCTCGATCAGGTCGGTGTCCTTCACGGACCCGCCCTGCTTCTTCTCGACCTTGATGTTGTCGATGTCCACCTTGTAGCCATCATCCGTCTTCTCCGCAACGGCCTTGACGGCCCTTACGACGACATCCGCAAGGATCTCCTTCATATCTCCTGCGGCTTTCCCGGTCATCGATGTCAGGGCTATGTTCCTGAGGTTCTCATCGTCGTCGATCCCCACTTTGAGGGACATATCCTTGAGGACCTCCACTGCCTTGTCGGCCGCCAACCTGTATCCCTCGGTTATGAGGGTGGGGTGGACGTTCTTCTCGATCAGCGTCTCCGAGAGCTTGAGGAGCTCGCCGGCGAAGATCACCGCCGTTGTGGTTCCGTCCCCGCACTGCTCGTCCTGGGTCTTTGCCACCTCGATCACCATCTTGGCGGCGGGGTGATCCACGTCGACCTCCTTGAGGATCGTCACACCGTCGTTGGTGATGATGACGTCGCCCATGGAGTCCACGAGCATCTTGTCCATCCCCTTGGGGCCGAGGGTGGTCCTCACAGCATCGGCGATCGCCTTTGCAGCTGCGATGTTCTTGATCTGGGCGCCCTTGCCGGACTCCCTTTCCGTTCCTTCCTTTAACACAAATATCGGAGTTCCTCCCATCATACAAAATCACCTCATTTTTTAATAAATGATGCTGAATCCCATGGTTATATCTAACTTCTATAAAAACATTTTGCTCTTTTCCACTTCTATATAAATTTATCTCAACCGAAAGTTAACAACCGGACAAAGGACCCATGATGATAGATGTGGAATCACTCATGATCCAGCTGGGTAAACGATAAATAAGACCACTACTGTGTAGTCGTGTTCCACGATGAAGCTCGTGGAACAGGGTAGATAAGAAATGATCGATGAAGACGACCCTCACGAACGTTTGACTGCCGCAGGAGGAACCAGCCTTGAGTATAAAGGGAGTGGGCCACAGGAGAGATGGCACCAGTTACCCAGCCAGGGCCATGTTCGGATCCGCGACTAGATGGGGACGACGTTTCTTAAAACCGGAAATGCAGATATTGAGACAATCCTCTTTGATATTGCTTTTTTCAGGCATGGCCGATCTGTTTCCCGGCCTCATAATGGGCACCTTCGAGGAGTATCTGGTCCTTATCCCCGGCCTGATAATCCTTTTACCCCCCACGATCGGAATAAGGGGCAACACCTTCGGGGCCCTCGCGGCAAGGGTAGGATCACGTCTCCACCTGGGACAGATAGAGCCCACAATGAGGAACAACAGGGAGCTCTCCACACAGCTGTTTTCAACCGCGGTACAGCTGATGCTCCTGTCGGCCCTGATCCCCGTTGCCGGTGTCTTGTTATCGGGCCTGTTCACGATCGAGATCGCCCCGATATCCACCCTTCTGTTCATCTCCATTTCTGCAGGTGTGATATCGGGGGTCCTGATGTTCGCGATCACGATAGGCGTCACCCTTATCTCATTCCGACGCGGATACGATCCGGACAATATCTCGGCACCGATAATCGCGACCACCGGGGATATTGCGACCATCCCGGTCATGTTCATTGTGGCCTTTTTCGCCTTGAACATACCCCATATCCTCATAGTTATTCTTGTTGTTATCAGCCTTATCCTGCTTTTGATCATATTATCGATGATGCTCTTTCTCCGCTACATCGAGGTAAGGAAGGTGCTCAGGGGGTCCCTTCCGTTTGCGGTGTTTGCCATCCTCCTCTCGAGCATATCGGGCATCATGCTTCAGGCCAACTTCGAGATATTCTTTCAGGGCGCCATATTCCTGATGCTGATCCCCGCCTTCAACGCACAGGGGGGGTCCATCGGTTCCATCCTGGGTTCCAGGTTGACATCCTCGGCGTATCTGGGCCAGGACCGGATCACGCTTGAACCCAACCGCCTCATGATACGGTCAACGGTCTCCCTTCTCCTGATATCCTTGATGGTCTTCTTTGGCATGTCATTGGTTGCCTCCGGCCTGGGATGGATCTCGGGATTGGGCACAATATTCTATCCGAAGCTGCTGCTGATCATGATGATGGGGGCCACGAGCATCACCCTGATATCCTCGTTCATCGCATATTACACGGCCTACGTCTCATTCAAGCTGGGCCTTGATCCGGATAACATAGTCATCCCGCTGCTGACAGCCTGTATGGATGTCGTCGGATCAACCTCCCTGATCATCTGCATCCTCATAGGTGATCTGGTATTCTGAAGGGGGATGGGCACTTGATCTAAGAAATCGTTATTAACAAGTGGTCTATTCCAGCCCTTGGTGGTATTTTGACCGACGACACCTATCAGGGATACCGCGGTCCCGCGCTCGAGCTTCTGAAAAGGGAGAACGTCGCGGTTTGGGACCGGATAACGGTTACAGCCGGAGAGGAGAAGGTGGAGGGGGTCCTCCTTCCCAGGTCCGCGGGCGACGATAACCACCTCGTTCTGAAGATGATAACGGGATACAATATAGGGATCGCTGCGGACAACGTGATCTCGATAGAGAGCAAGGGGAGCAGGAAGGCCAATTACAAGATCCCGGAAAAGGAGTTCCCATTCGATCCAAAGAAGCCCGGCGTGACCATACTGGGGACGGGGGGCACGATCGCATCCAGGCTTGATTACAGAACGGGTGCGGTCATACCGGCCTTCACACCCGGGGAGCTGTTCGGCGCTGTACCCGAGCTTGCGGATATCGCCAATATCACCACAAAGAAGCTCTTCGGGGTCTTCTCCGAGAACATGGGCCCCCATCAATGGAAGGTCCTTGCCGAGAGCATCAGGAAGGAGATAGAGGGGGGCGTAAAAGGAATCTGCATCGGACACGGGACGGATACCATGCATTACACGGCCGCAACCATGTCCTTCATGGTCCAGGGGAGCCCCGTTCCGATAGTCATGGTGGGCAGTCAGCGCTCATCGGACCGACCGTCATCCGATGCGGCGAGAACCCTTATTGGATCCGTGACCACTGCGGCCCGGTCGGATGCGGCGGAGGTCATGGTATGCATGTTCGGCACGACCTCCGACCGGTTCTGCTACCTCCACCGTGGGACAAGGGTCAGGAAGATGCACTCCTCCTACAGGAACACCTTCAAGACCCTCGGAGACGTCCCCCTGGGCAAGGTCGAGAACGGAAAGTTCACCTATTTCAAGAAGGATTACAGGAAGAGGAGGGACGATCGCGAGGTTGAGATCTATCCCCATTGGGAGGACCGGATCGCCATTCTCTATTACTATCCCAACATGAACCCGGATATCCTGGAATCGATGATCGATAAGGGATACAAGGGCATAATCATAGCTGGAACCGGTCTGGGTCACGTGAACAAGCCGCTCTACGACCCGATCCAGAGGGCGCATGAGGAGGGCATTCACATGTACATGACCGTACAGACCCTCCATGGCTACACCCAGATGTTCGTCTACGATACCGGCAGGGACCTCCTATCAAGAGGTGTGGTCCAGCTGGGCAACATGCTGCCCGAGGTCGCATACTGCAAGCTGGGTTGGGCCCTCGGCCACATACAGGAGGCGGAGCCCCTCAACAAGCTGATGGTCACACCGATAGCCAGCGAGATCACACCCGGGGAGCCATACAACGGGTTCGTCATGGGGCAGGGGGGCATGGGGGTCGTCGATGAGTTCCTTGCCGGGTACAACTGATGGGACGGCGATCACCCCGGTTTTACCGACTGCAATGACAAATAATAATAATGCTTAATGGCATGGACATAGATACGTTCAACCTACATTGATCGTCCCGTATAGCGATAGGGAGGTGTTCCGATTCCCCCAAGAGATCCGATAAATAGGCCCTTATTATCCTTTTTTATGGTCCTGGTATTCATACTGCAATCCTTTCTGATCCTGTCATCATCTTATTCCGGTGGATTGAAGATGATGGACGATCACATATCCGGTGGTTTC
>JAUVLN010000027.1 GCA_030600725.1 Thermoplasmatota archaeon
AAAGTAACATTTCTTGATGGCATAATATCACAATCATAGGTAAATGGATACATTGGTATTTAAATGTATATTTTCTTAGGAACTCCCCCTCTCTTGGTTTTTGAAAATTTGGGTCGAACGAGCAAATATACCTATTTGCGAGCAAGACGAGTTTCACTCGTCTGTGCGTAGTGAGCCGTTTAGAATGTGTTATGCCAGGTTGCGTAGCAACCGAGTATCCGGGTTTCCCGGTGCTTCGATAAACGAAGCCAAGCCCTGGTATTTGTGGTTCAGGTCACCCGACGCACAGGAGGGGGAAATTAGGAATTTTAACAACTACCGCGATCCGAAGTAATTGTCCGCCTCTTTGTACGAATCCAGCGATCCAACGTCGAACCACCTGCCGGGGAAGGACCAGGCGTACACGGGCCTCCTCTCCACCAGATATGTGATGAAATGGCCCAATGCATCGGGTTTCCCCCCCTCATCGAGGTACCTGACGATCATCCCGATCGTCTCCCCCCTGAATATGTAATATGCCGTTGCCGCCAGTGTTGAGGGGGGATCCGCGGGTTTCTCCACGAAGCGTTCTATGATGTTTTCCTTGTCTATCCCGACTATCCCGTAGAGCGAGGCCTTCTCCCTCTCCAGTACGTCGTAGACCGCCACAATATCCTTCCCCTGCTTCCGGAAGGCCTCCAGCGCATCCAGGTGCGAGAACTCGAAGAGGTTGTCCCCTCCGATTATCATCGTATCGTTCGACAGCTGTTTCTCCCTGATCAGGTAGCCCAGCCCGCCGACCGAACCCAGCTTCTGCCCCTCCTCGAGGGTGGGCTCGATCATGAGCTCCAGATCGGCATCAGGATAGTAACTCCTTATGAGATCCCGGAACTGCTCCTCGAAGGCCCTGTTGGTCGAGATGAATATTCGACCTATCTCATCCAGCTCCAGCAGCGGTTCGATGGTGTGGCAGAGCATGGGCCTGCCCGCGATATCCAGAAGGTGCTTGGGCCTATCCTTCGTGAGGGGCCACATCCTCTTTGCGAAACCGCCTGCCAGTATTATCACGTCCACTTTTCTCATGGCCTATCACCCTTTCTCACTCTGAACCCTTCCACTTTTTTCAACTGCGCATTGCTCTCAACGGACCCCACCCTCCTCTCCCTGACGTGGGATACCGCGCCATTGGGGTCCATGCCGTGATAGATCAGGTACATTGATATCAGGGACCCCGTCCGGCCGACACCCGCAGCACAGTGAACCATGACAACCCCCCTCTTCATGATACGGTCCATGAGATCGATGCCCTCCAGGGCCTGTTCGTCGGTGAGGGGGTGCATGTCCGTGACCGGGATATGCCTGTACTCCAATCCCGATGAGGCGATCCATTCCTCCGGCCAGGGGCGGCAGGTGAGGTTGATGCATCCGACAACACCCTCCTCCTCTTTCAGGTAGCGGAGGTAATCAAGGGATACCGGGTAGATGGAGGCGAGGATCCTCCCCTCGACGATGACATCATACGTTCCCACATTGCGGAAAGGGTTCTGGATCGAGAACTCATGGGGGTCCATTGGGCCCTTAAAATTGGTATCAACTATAAGTAAGTGCCCCGGTCGGGGAAAAGGATTTATTCCCGTAACAGATAGATCGGCCCCTTGAATCGAAGGATAGACGTATTCGTTCCCGGAACCGGGTATCCCTCCCTCTCCACGACGGGAGCGGCATGCATGCTCAACTGCGCCCACTGCAACGGACACTACCTGAAAGGTATGGTGGACGTTTCCGGCCCGGGCTCCCTCCTCGAATTCGGTATGGAACTTGAGAGGAGGGGAGGGAAGGGGTTCCTTCTCTCGGGGGGATGTGATAGAAAAGGGAAGGTGATGATCTCCGATGCTATTCTGGAGCAGATATCGCAGTTGAAAGAGGCGACAACACTGTCGATAAACGTCCATCCTGGCCTGGTGGGCCCTGATTCGGCCAGGGCCCTCGGGGAAGCCGGTGTCGATACCGCCTCCTTCGATGTGATCCAGGACGGGGATACAATTTCCGAGGTCCTGGGGATCGATGCGTCTCCCGGGGATTATAAAAGCTCCTACCTGCACCTCGTCGATGCCGGGATCAGGGTGGTCCCCCACGTCCTGGCGGGGCTCTATCACGGGCAGCTCAGGGGCGAGAGGGCGTCAATCGACCTGATATCCGGTTTCGGTCCAGATACGGCGGTCCTGATCACGCTGATACCGACCAGAGGCACCAGGATGGAGAAGGATAGTCCACTCCCCGAAACCGAACTGATAGGATTGGCAGAATACATGGTTTCGAAACTGAACGGCTCCTTGATGCTGGGATGCATGAGGCCGAGGGGTTATGATGCATTGGAGGTACGCTCCCTGGAGGCCGGTTTCTCCGGAATAGTATCTCCAAAGAGGAGGACACTGGAATATATCCGGGGAAGGGGATGGGAGGTAACCAGACACGACCTCTGCTGTGCGGTATTACCGCCGTAGGGGGCTTCGATTCACCCGTTTTCGCCTTTGGATTGGTTTAAGTATCCAATCGTTCATTATACTGTGGTAAATCGTTAAGTACAGGGTGGAGATGATGAGGACCTATCCGCTGTTCGACCCCAAGATCTATTCGATATCCATCTTCAAGTTGAAGGAGGGTGAGGACGGAAAGGTCCAGAAGATCGTACAGAACCTTTTCCTCAAGAGAAAGGACGTCAAGTTAAACATCACGAAGAAGGAAAAATGGTCGGTTGTCGAGATAGCGATGGATATCCAGAGGGGAGGTCCCGTTATCGTGGAGGTCACCCCGGACCTCTTCAAGATCCAGTACGACAACATCAAGCTGTTGAGCAGGTCCCTGAAGGATGCGCTTGCTTCATTCATCGTCAAGGACTGCGGGCACTACAATTTCAACCTGATGGCATGCGGAAGCAGGGATGACGTCTGGATGCATAATTACTCCACCGTGAGCCTGCTGATGGACAATGATGATGACGGCCCCTTCGTCGGAGTGGAGGCGTCAACCCCTCAGGAGAACCTCTTCCAGACCAACATCGCCTATCTCAACAGGATCATGAACAGGAAGGGCGGCGTCCTCATAAACTCCCTGAAACACAACAAAATAGGTGCATCCCTATTCGTTCTGGGGGCCATGGATCAGAGGACGGAACGAAGCTTCCCGACCGATTTCCTGCTCCAGCTTGATATATCCCAACTCGGGGACCGGAAAAGCTATTCCAGCAATCAATTCCCTCTAATCAACCACAGCCCCTATTCCACTCCGCCAAAGAGCGATAAGGACGCCTACCTGGAGAAACAGGAATACCTGATCAACCTCCTGGCGATCAAGGCCAAACTGATCGACCTTCTGCTGGCCCGATGTAATACAATGGAGATCCTTGACGGAGAATATGCCTATATCAAGAAGAGGGGTAATTTCCTCAAGGATGACATCTTCGACCTTCAGAACAGGATCAACTCGCACATGAAGGTGTACATGCCCGACAGAAAAGGTAAAAAGAAGGATTCCGATTTCCTCGATAGGGAGAGCTATGATAACGAGAAGGAGCTTCTCACCACCGCGTCGATAAGGTTCACCCTGATATCCGAGGTGGAGCACCGCATCATGAGGATCAGGTCGCTGATGAATGGGATGAAGGGTGATGTCCGTGATATGGGCAACCAGCTCGCCATGAAGGGCGAGGCCTCCATGACGGATATGAACCCCTATTCCGTCGGCGACCATCTTATAGGGGACCTGGATGACATGGAGGGCTACATGACGTCTCTATCCGGCGAACTGACCCATTCCAGGGACATCCTCTCATCCACGATCGACGTGCTTCGCGCTTTCATAGACACGAGACAGAGGGAGTCCTCCGAGGAGATGAGCAGATTGATGAACCTCCTCTTCCTGGTGTTCGCCTGTATCGGGTTGGCCGATGCCCTGGGCAATTTCGTGGTCTTTGCGATGGAGTACTACTTCTTCCACGAAAAGAACATATATCAGGCGGTCCAGCCCGCCCTGGCAAGCCTGTTCCTGACCTTCTTGCCCCTTGCCGTGGGAGTTGTATTCATACTGATCTACTTCAAGAAGAAGAGGAGATAGTGGGTTCTTTCGGATACCCCATGACCCCTTTTTAAATCGCTCTCCCCGATAACCCATATCAAGTTTTTCCGGAGGACCAAAGGTGCCGCAGCCGTATGCAGAGACGATGGCGAAGAGCCAGAAGGAGATATCCATATCGGATTTCTTCGCCAAGAACAGACAGATCCTGGGATTCGACAATCCGTCAAAGGCGATGCTGGTCTCGGTAAAGGAGGCCGTGGACAACTCGCTCGATGCCTGTGAGGAGGCGGGTATCCTTCCCACGATATACGTCAGGATATCAAGGACCGATAACAAGGATCGGTTTCACCTCCTTGTCAGGGACAACGGCCCCGGCATCGTGAAGAAGCAGATAGCATCGGTATTCGGACGGCTGCTGTACGGTTCCAGGTTCTACGCGATAAGGCAATCCAGGGGTCAGCAGGGTATAGGGATATCGGCGGTGGTCCTCTACAGCCAATTGACCACCGGCAAACCCGCGATAGTGACCTCCAAGATAAGCGATGACCACCCCTGCCACCGAATGGAGGTCCAGATAAACACCAAGAACAACCGGCCGCAGATGATCTCCAGCGAGGTCGTGCTCTGGGAACACCATCACGGCACCCAGATCGAGGTGGAGATAGTGGGGAGGTACCACAAGGAGAAGAGGCAGTCCGTGTACGAGTATCTCAAATCGACGGCGATCGTAAACCCCCACGTTGAGATAATATTCAAGGACCCTGACGGGATGATACATACATTTCAGAGGGTGGTAGATAAGCTCCCGCTTCCCGCACAGGAGATAAAACCCCATCCGCACGGGATCGAGCTGGGCGTCCTCAAGAACATGCTGGCATATTCGGAATCGAGGAAGATGACCTCATTCCTGACCACCGAGTTCTGCAGGATCTCCCCCCGCGGGGCCCGTGAGATACTGGGGAGGGCATCCATCTCGGAGAAGAAGAACCCCAGGAGGTTGAACCTGGATGAGATCCTGGTACTCTACGATGTATTCAACCAGATGAAGTTCATGTCCCCCCCCACGGACTGCCTTTCACCAATAGGCGACCTGTTGATAAGAAAGGGCCTGAAAAAGGAGATAGACTCCAAGTTCGCCCATACGGTCACAAGGGACCCCAGGGTCTACCGCGGCACCCCCTTCCAGGTGGAGGCGGGCATCATATACGGAGGAGAACTTCCCGCGGGAGACACCGTGAAGATCCTTCGATTCGCGAATCGGGTGCCCCTCCTGTATCAACAGGGGGGCTGTGTGATGACACATGCCGTCGAGAGGATAAACTGGAGGCCTTACGGCATGGAACAGAGGGGTGGAAAGGGGATCCCGGCGGGTCCGGCGATGATCCTTGTGCATATCGCATCCACGAACGCCCCGTTCACATCCGAATCCAAGGAGGCCGTGGCGGATGTGGACGAGATCCTCGATGAGGTCGGCAGGGCCCTGATGGAGTGCGGGAGGAAGGTGAAGTCCCATATCAACAAGAAGGTAAAGCTCAAGAAGGTGTCCGAGAAGTACTCCATAATCAAGGACATCCTTCCCGAGATAGCGAAGAAGAGCTCCGAGATAATCGGCAAGCCCAATCCGCCGCTGGACGGCGTCATCACCAAGATAATGAACGTGACCGTGATAGATAGCGGGATCATATACCATGAGGAGGGAGGGGAGAAGTTCACGGAGGTCACCATAAAGGTGCAGAACTACACCCAGAAGACCAAGAAGTTCAGGCTCTTCGTGAAGGTCCCCAATGGACTGATACAGGGTATCTTCCCCGAGAGGAACAGGATGAAGAGTGGGATCATCGAATGGGAGATCGGGCCCATAGAGCCTGCCAGATCGGTACGCCTCGGCTTCACCATCCTGGGACTTGACAGGGCCGACTATGACGATGTGGACGTTTACCACTCCCACCTGACCGGTGAGGTGATCGGGGCGGACCCCCTGTGAGATGAGGTGATGATGATGACAGGAAAGAGAGGGGTACAGATAACGGCGGGAAACAGGGAGGCATCCGATCGGCTGATCAAGATCGCGGAGGCGATCCACGGCCAGCTCTGCGCCGATAACATACCCTATCTGGAGGTCTCCAGCCGTACCAAGAACAACATCATACTCGACGAGGATCACAAGGTCTGGAAGTACGGGTCCGATGTCGTGACCAGGTCGGCAAAGGACCTTGGCGGGGCGACGAACATCCTTCGCAACCTCTACACGATCGATTTCATCAGGGAGATGATAAAGAGCGGAAAATCCTCAACCCTGAGGGAGATGTACTACATCTCGGAGGGCTGGAACAAGGCCAAGTTCCCCACCCAGGATGAATCGAACAAGCTGGCGGAGGACCTTGAGATAATAACCAGGAACATGAGGGAGGATTTCAAGCTCAGGCCCGAGGAGGACGGGGCGAGGGTGATAGGGGACCTGACCATCGCGGAGAAGAACCGAAAGGGTCAGGTAAAGCGGTTCAACTGCAAGGACGATGTGGGTGAATCCGGTTACGGCATCCCGTACAATGTCGAAGAGGAAAAGCTTCAGATAAAATCCGTGAAGGCGAAGATGATCCTGGCCATAGAGACGGGCGGTATGTTCGACAGGCTTGTGGAGAACGGGTTCGACGAGACCCACAAGGCGATCCTCGTTCACCTGAAGGGCCAGCCAGCCAGGTCCACCCGGAGGTTCATCAAACGCCTCCACTCCCACTCCAATCTCCCTGTGGTCATATTCACGGATGGTGATCCCTGGTCCTATCGTATCTTCGCCTCGGTGGCCTTCGGCGCCATCAAGACGGCGCATATATCGGAATACCTTGCGACGCCTCAGGCCCGGTATCTGGGCATCACGCCCTCCGATATAGTGAACTACGAGCTCCCCAACGATGTGCTTTCGGACCAGGATACCAACGCATTGAAATCGGAGCTCACGGATCCCAGGTTCTCCTCGGACCTGTGGAGGTCCGAGATAAAACTTCAGCTGAAGCTGAAGAAGAAGTCGGAGCAGCAGGCGCTGGCGAAATACGGTCTGGACTTCGTGACGGACACCTACCTTCCCGAGAAGCTGAAGGAGATGGGGATAATATAGGATAGTTTAATAACGGCGAGATTTGTGACTGGCCTCATGAAGAAGCTGTTCCTCGTGGGCATGGGCATATCCGATGAGAGGTCCATTCCCCTGTCCGGTTTGGACCGGATAGAGGAGGCAGATGTTGTATTCGCCGAGATGTTCACCTCCCTGCTTGAGGAAGGGTCCCTTGACCGTCTCTCCAGATTAACGGGGAAGGAGATAATCCCTCTCGGGAGGAGGGAGCTGGAGGAGGATGAGGAGGTGATGTCGGCCTTTAACGAGAACGAAAGCGTATGCCTCCTCACGGCAGGGGATCCGCTTGCGGCAACCACACATCAGGAGCTGAGGCTGGATGCGATGCGTAAAGGTATCGATGTGGAGATGATCAACTCTGGATCCATCTTCACCGCCGCCGCCGCTCATGCCGGCCTCCAGCACTACAAGTTCGGAAGGACCACCACGATAGGATATCCAGAGCCCAATTTCTCTCCAACATCCCCCCTCCATGTGATCCTGGAGAACAGGAAGATGGGGCTTCACACCCTGGTACTTCTGGACATCAGGGTCCATGAGAACAGGTTCATGACCTCAGGCGAGGCGCTTTCGATCATTCTGGAGATGGATAGGAGGGATGGGCCCGGACTGATCGGTCCGGAACTGAAGGTTGCGGCGCTGGCCAGGATCGGCAGGAAGGACTGGAAGCTGGTCTACGGCCGTATAAATGACGTCAAGTCCTTTGACATGGGCCCCCCGCCCCACTGTATGATAATACCGGGGGACCTTCACTTCCTGGAGGAGGAGATCCTGGAGCGGTTCTCCCTGTAATGGTTCGCCCTCAGTGACTGTCCTGGGCCTGGAGATCCTCCAGATATTCCCGTATCATGCTCTTCAACTCCGGTTTGAGCAGCGCCATCTGCAGGTTGGCCTTCAGCCAATCCTCCAGGGACCCGATATCAACCCTGAGCCCCTTCACGACCAGCCCGTATAGGCCTTTGGTACCGATGTAGTTGGCGAGCGCGTCGGTGAGCTGGACCTCACCGCCGGCCCCTTCCCTCTGGGAAGACAGCCACTTGAAAATGTCCGGGTCCAGGATGTATCTGCCCATCACTGCCATTCTGGACGGCGCATCCTTCACGTTCGGTTTTTCGACGATACTGTCAAGCTTGTAAAGCCCCGGGGAGATCTCCTCCCCCAGCTCGACGATCCCGTATCTCTCCACATGTTCCAGGGGCACCTCCTCGAGGGCGATGACAGGCGCTCCGACCTTCTGGTACGCCTCCCACAGCTGTTTGATGGCCGGCATCTCGCCGGAGATGATATCGTCCCCCAGAAGGACCGCGAATGGTTCGTCGTTCACATAGCTCTCGGCGCAGAGGACAGCATCTCCCAGCCCCTTGGGCTCCTTCTGCCTCAGGTAGAATATGTCGGCAAGGTCCTCGATCCTCTGAAGTTTCCTGAGCTCCTCATCCGCACCTTTTTTTGCCAGCGCGGCCTCCAGTTCCAGGTTCCTATCGAAATGGTCCTCCATTACCTTCTTGTTCCTGGAGGTGATGATCAGTATCTGATCGAAACCGGAGTAGGATGCCTCCTCCACCACCCATTGGATGGCAGGTTTGTTTAGAACCGGAAGCATCTCCTTCGGCTGGGCCTTGGTCATGGGGAGAAGCCTTGTTCCCAGGCCGGCAGCCGGTATTATCGCCCTCATCAGAATCTCACCGTGTTCCGAGTACCTCTTTTCCTATATTATTATATCCCACGCCCCTTCATTGATGGGTTACAACGCGGGTCTTGAATACGTTTTTATAGGAAAAAGGTGATGGATTTCAAACGGTGTTCGGACGGGCGTTCGGGTTTTCCCCGTGCCCGTTCCCTGCACGGAGGTGATGTGATGGAAGAGCAGAAAAAGGTGAGGGACCTGTTCCCCGATCTCGAATACCGATTTTTCCCCCTCATCCAGAAGGAGACCACACTGGAAGGGATACAGGGCCCGGTCTATCAGCCCTCCGGGAAACTTCTTGAACTGGATGAAACCAGGACCGTCCGGATGCCAGAGCCGACCGAGGTCTTCCACGACGGCGATGCAAAAGTGTACGACCTGTCGACTTCCGAGTTCTCCCTTGAGGGGTCCGGGGAGATGAAGCTCTGGGATCAGATAGACAAGGAGAAGATCCTGGGCTACGTGCCGTGCCCCGCCTGCAAGGCCAGGATCGCGGTCACATCGGAGAAGCGTCCCCTGGACATCCAGTGCCTGGAATGCGGAAAGAAGGGTAAACTTCAGTGAAGCGGAGGCAGCATGGGTACCATCAAGGTGGGAACATCGGGTTGGTCCTATGAAGACTGGGTGGGCACCTTCTATCAGGCAGGAACAAAAGGCCCTGAACTTCTGAGATCCTATTTCACATCATTCGACACCCTTGAGATAAACTCCACATATCATCGGATGCCAACTGAAGAGGAGATCGATCTATGGATCGATGCTGCCCTCTCCTGTGACAACGGCGATATCTCGATAAAACTGCCCATCGAGGCCTCGCAGGAGGCCGTTATGAAGGAGGACCCTGCGGATCTCCTTGAGATCCTCCATGACTTCGGAAAGCGTGTCCTTGAGCCCCTGGACAATGCGGGGGTTCTGGGGGGGGTTCTCTTTCAGGCGTCCCCGTTCTTCTTCGTTCGCGGGGACATCACATATCCCTCGAAGAGACAGCCCAGGGTCCCGGTCCCGGAATATATCTACGGAGAGGACCGCCTGAGGGAGCTGTTGTATGTACTTCGTTCCCTCCCCGGAAAGCCGGCACTGGAGCTTCGGAACAGCTCGTGGATCGCGGAGGATATCTCACTGATAGATGAGGCGAGGAGCATTCTGAGGGAACACGGTACCGCTCTGGTTGTCGTTGATGCCCCCTCGTTCCCCTGGATCGTGGATCATCTCAGCGGTCAGTTCTACGTGCGATTTCACGGACGCAACAGGGCCGCCTGGTACCGGGATCATGATGGGACATCTTCGGGAAAGTACGATTACCGATACACATCCAGTGAGCTAAAGGAGAGGGTCGTATCCATCCGCAAGATGGCCTCTCTGGGGGATGTAAGGGTCATATTCAACAACCATCCCGGAGGAAGCGCTCCATTGAATGCGCTGGAGATGAAGGAGCTGCTTGATACGTATGACGGTTGATGGATGACATCCTCCTCATTCCGAACCGGGAAAAAGTTAATCCCAGGAGAGTATATCCATTTACCTAGGTGAGATCAGATGCAACCTGGCGTTGAGGCTGAATATCAATTTCCCCAGGAGGGGGGATCCGTTCAATGTAAGCTGTGCTCCAACTCGTGCATTATCCCGGACGGAGGCCGGGGGATATGCTCCGTGAGGGTGAACCGTGGAGGGGTACTCTTCGCAGAGGGGTACGGGATATATCCAGCCGTGCACATGGACCCGATCGAGAAGAAACCTCTCAACCATTTCCTGCCGGGTACCTCCATACTCTCGGTCGGGTCCGTGGGATGCAACCTGCGATGTCTGCACTGCCAGAACCACAGCCTCGCCAGGGGATCCCCATCGGGATTGGAGGATAGCAGGATCCCTCCCAGGGAGATGGTCGGGATGTCCATGAAAAGGGGGTCTGTCGGGATCGCGTTCACCTACAACGAGCCCACCATAAACTTCGAGTACCTCATGGACGTTCTGCCAGGCTTGAGGGAATCGGGGGCCCGTGTGGTGATGGTCACGAACGGGCACCTATCCCCGGAGCCCTGGGAGAGGGTCATGTCCATGACCGACGGGGCCAATATCGACGTGAAGGGGTTCACCGAGGAGTTCTACAGGAATGTGACCGGAGGCAGCCTTGGGTCGGTTCTTGAAAACGTCAAGGCCGCCTTTGATATGGGCGTTCACATCGAGCTGACATACCTGGTGATACCGGGAAAGAACGACGACCCGGGACAGGTGGCCGGGTATCTGCAGTGGGTCAGGGATTCCCTGTCGACCTCCGTACCGCTCCATTTCAACAGGTTCCATCCCGACCACATGATGACCGACGTACCTCCGACACCGATAGAGACGCTGGAGAGGGTCCGTGAGGAGGCGCTTGATTCGGGGCACGAATACGTGTATATCGGAAATGTATGGGGTGATGGTTTCAATAACACCATCTGTCCCGGATGCGGGAAGGTCCTCATCAACAGGGATGGATCTTCCACACGGATAAAGGGGTTGAAGGACGGTACCTGCAAACACTGCCACAGGGAGATATATGGGGTGTGGAGATGATGTCGCTGTTCCTTCTCAGATATGCCGAGATAGGCCTCAAGAGCGACCGGGTGAGGCGGCGGTTCATAAACAGGCTTAAGGAGGATATCGAGAACAACCTGATGGGTCGCAGCATAGACCACATAGTGGAGGAGGAGAGGGGCAGGCTGTTCGTCGAGACATCCGACCCTGACGCCACCGCGGAGGTCCTGAAGAGGATCAACGGCATACACTCCTTCAGCCCGGTGGAACCCTGCCCTTCTTCCTGGGATGGGATCATGGAGTGCCTGAAAAAGGTGGGAAGGGAGAGCATCTCGGAGAACATGTCCTTCGGCCTCAAGGTGAAGAGGGTGGGCAAGCACCCTTATTCCAGTCAGGATATCGCGATCAACGGCGGGTCGGCGGTCCTGTCGCACCTTCCCGAGGGGGTGAATTCCGTTGATCTTCGGGATCCGGACATCTGGTTCGAGGTGGAGATAAGGTCCGACAGGGCCTATGTTTTTACAACTCGCGTACGGGGGAAAGGGGGAATGCCCTCCTCCACCCAGGGACGGTCGATCCTCTATCTTCCCGGGATTGGGGATAAGGATGAGATGGAAAGGGATAGGATCAACCTGAGGGTCCGCATCTCAAGACTCCTGATGGAGCGGAGGGGGGTCAAGGTCATCCCCTGCTGCTGGAGGGAGGACCTCGATATGTGGACGGATCTGATGGCCGGCCCTCACGGGGAGAGGCCGTTTTACATCGAGGGGGAGGGCCTTGAGAGCGCCTTGATGTCTGCCCTTGAGAAGCTCGATGCGCGGGCGGTCGTATACCCGATAACCATGGATGAGATACCCTCATATCCACTTATTCACGACAAGGGGGAATCGGTCGCCGTGTTCTTTCCCACCGCCGCCATGGATGATGAGGAGCTGGGAGCCTGGTCGGATCTCTTCGGATGAGCATCGAAAAGAGATAAGGTCTGGCTATGATCTGGACCTGTATCGACAGCGTAACAAGGTCGGGGCTGTCAATTCCGTGATCAATCGTAAGATGGGTGATTGTGTGAGGGCTAGAACGGTCCTCTATCAGAATCGAGAGATATTGTACATGGTAATGGTTTACAATATTGAAAAAGGTTTGAACTATTCTTTAATCATCATGGTAGGATTTCTAAAAAGCCACACCAAGTCCAATCATATCGATTGATTAAAGTGGGAGTTTTGACAGAGTTCCATATGGAATAATATTAATTACTTCAATCCACTAACATCGATGTGCTCTTGATATCTGTTCTTGCATTTTTCCTACTGGCCTCATTCTTTGGCTGGATCATAGATTCTTTATACAGGTCTATAACTGATAGAATATGGGTGAACGCGGGTTTCTTTGTTGGACCTATATGTCCCATTTACGGTTTCGGTGCACTTCTTCTCCTTATACTTGTACAGATATTCAGCGGTGAGCCTTTGATCATTCGAATGCTGATATATTTCCTATTCCTAACCGCTGGGGAATTCATCGGTGGATTGTTTTGCACTCATATATTGAAGGTACGTCTTTGGGATTATTCAGACGCGATATTCAGCATCAAGGGTCATGTGGATATTCTACACTCTCTGTACTGGGTTCTGCTCGCCTTTATTTTCGAGAGTTCCATATGGCCGATCATCCATTTATTTGATATTGAATTCAGCGTATTGACCGAGTGGCTGAGTTATCTCATATTCATCGCCGGGATCATTGTAATGATCGGAGCAGTGATCAGGAGGTTTATCAGGCAGAGACCAAGCATTCCACCTCTTTCGATCAAATACTCTTCAGCTGAACTTCAGGCATATTTGAAGAGGCTAGAGGGCGAATATGAACGCATGTTGAGAAAAGTAGATGAAAGGGTCATAATTCCATCGGAGAGGCCGGTAAGGGGGTGGTT
>JAUVLN010000058.1 GCA_030600725.1 Thermoplasmatota archaeon
TATATCAATGAAACGGAGATAAGACACCTACAACTCGGCATCGCCATCCTCATCCTCGCACAACCTGGTCTTGGACCTCTTCTTTTCTCTACCCCTCTCCGTGATGAGGCTGTAAATGATCTCGAGAACGCTGTCGCTGACCTCTTTTCGCTTCTGGGCTTCCCCCTTTAACTCGGGATGATCCTCCCCTGTCTCCTTGATCATCCGTCTTATCTTCAGACCCATCGTCATCGACAATAACCAACCTGGCGACTTACCTTCATCCATATAGAGCCCGAAGGACCTTAATAACATTTTTCATCATACAATTGGATTATGAGAGCAATAAACCATATTATCGCAGGATGCGGTCTGGCTTTTGTTTCACTCCTCCCAATCTGATTCGTCGTCATCGTCCCAATCGGATCGCTCCTCATCGTCCCACCGAATACCTTCATCGCCGATCCCGAATTCATCGGATGCTCCCATCACGGGGCCGATGGGTTCGGTCCTTTCCGAACCGACAGGGGGCGGAGATCCGTAGAGGTCCTCATGATCGGGAGGGGAAGGTGAGGTGACCGTATCACCCACAACAGGATCTCCGTCTACCGGTAAGGGGCCATCTCCCGGGTATGGGGCATCGTCAACCTCATCATCTCCCCTGCTCCTATCCGGCGCATCGCCCGTCTGCTCCCAGATCCTGTTCATCTTCCTCCTCCTGAGGGTCCTGGATATCACCGAGAATATGATGATCATACATAGAACGATCGCGATCAAGATGAGGAGGTGGGGGACATATTGATCCAGGTTGATACCCTCTTCTCCTCCCCCGCCCTCATCGTCGTCTGTAACAGGAGTCTCATTCTGAGGGATGTACGGCTTATAGGTCTTGAAATCCCACTGGTAATCCTTGTCCAGCTTGAAATCATAGATGTCCCGTAGAGTGTGGTCAAGGGATACGTTATATGTCAATCCCATATCCAGGTCCGCCCGGATGATGGCTGTGAATTCATCCTCACCCGCCTCAACCTCGAAGCTCACCTCGAATCCGCCATCACCTTCGTCTGTGGGCACCGCCCATATCCTGAGATGGTTAAGGAGAGAGGTCAGCCTCACTGGGTTTGTGAACCTGAGAACGATATCCTCTCCAACGCTGAAATTGACCTCTATACCAATGGGATGAACACCGTCCGGGAACACGAGGCTGAACCGGCTCCTTACCGTGTAATTCCTGCTCTCCTCGATGGTCAATGCGTTTCCCCAGCCGTCCTTTATTCCTCTTGAGACAACGACCCTGTATGTGTGGCCCAGCTCGAATCCTGGTGAGCTCACCCTTATCCGTTCACCGTCCACTATCTCTATCACGGTCTCGACCCGGGAAGGGGAGCCGTTGGTGATATCCTCGAACCAAACGGATCCCGCCAGGGTATCCTGGTCCACCTCCTCGCTGAACGTGATGGTGACCTTGAGGTCCTCGGAGTACTGTATGGTACCGTTCGGAACCGGGTATATACTGACGACCGTGGGAGCGGTTAGATCCCCGTAGGCATCTATTCCAACGCTTCTGTTCACCGAATTTCCGGACCGATCCCTCACCATGAGTTCCAGCGTATAGAAGCCCTTCTCTGTGAAATTGAATGGGAAACCGAACCCTTCCCGGGAGACCCACCACTCCACTTCCGCACCCGTATAGTAGGTTAGATTCCACCTGAAATACGCCCCTTCCGGGAACCCCTCGCCGTTATCGGTGAAATTTGGCAGATATTCGACCGGCTGGCCCAGGTACACAGCGAAGGGGCCGTCGATGCTTCCGGCGGGAGGCGTATGGTCCAGAACCGTCACCTTCTTGGTCCCCTGTCCCGTGTTCCCTCCGCCATCCGTGACCCGAAGCGTCGCGTTGTAGACCCCGGGATGCGGGAAATCGATCCAGATGGTATGTCCATGGTAGGTGCTATTCCAGCCCCTCCCCTCGAAGAACCATAGATACGAGGTGAGCGGACGGCTGTCGAAGGAGGGATCATTATCGATCGTCCCATCGGCCGTATACTGGACGGAGTGATCCTCATCCGCGATCTCCGGACCGGTGAAATTCACAACCGGCGGTGTGGTGTCCGTGATATTCACGCTGATGATAGTATTATTCTCGTTTCCCGCCGGGTCCCTCACCGTGAGATTCACCGTGTGGGATCCGATGGAATCGAAAGGGATCAAAACGCTTATGCCGAACCCATCGAATACAATGCCTCCCTCCGGATCGATCACCCTCCAGGACGTGTTGTCCACCCGGGTGAAATCGGGGTCGAGCCCGACATCGTAGCTGGTCGAATTGAACCTTGTTCCCTCCAGCGAGATCTCCCTTTCGATCATCGAGGATCCGACATCTATTACGGGGACGGGCAGGAGCGTATCGAGGGTTATCTCATAGGTCCTGTTCGTGGGGCCAGCACCGTGTTTATCGTATGCTTCCAGCAAGACCTCATTGTACCCCTCTTCAAGGACCAGGTATATGTCAAACCTTCCCGACCCCCCCACGGTATTGTTCGATTGCTCCTCTCCGTTCACCTTCACCACAGTCCAGCCCAGGGGCTCCGACAGGCCCTCAACGACCCAGGTCTCCTGATCGGTGATCCTGGGCGGTGGGCCGATGATCGATACCGAATCAGGACCGGTGTTATCGACCGAGAAACCTGATGCCTCCCTCCAGGTTGATGTGTTGTTCACCTCGTCGTATCCCCGGTATCTGATGATCATGTGGGGAACATCCCCGGGACCCCCGGCCTCCGATCTCGTATCCCACTCGAAACCCACGGGAGGCCCTGTGGCCGCAGGGTGGTATTCCTCACCGGTATCATCGGCGATCCCGTTGTTATCCGTATCGTTGAAGTACTCGACCTCGACCCGATCCAGATCCGGGTCTCCGACGAACTCCAGCTCCGCTATACCCACGATCGTATAGGACGTGGTCAGAAGATCCACGTTTGGGGGGGTCGTATCCATCGGTGTCACGTTCATCCAGACGCTGGGAGTCGATTCGTAGCCCGAAGTGTCCACGGCCGAAACCCTGAGCAGGTATTCCACGCCATCGGTCAATCCGGATATGCCTATCGAGCTTTCCAGGCCCGTTGTATTCACAACAAAGTCCCATCCATCCGCCTCCCACAGTAGCGGAGGGGTGGAATTTACGTATATTGAATGGTGATCCATATCGGTCTCGTTCGTTCCGTACCAGGATATCATCACTCCGTTTCCCAGAGGGTCGGGCATAAGGGAAACGCCCACCGGGACCCTCGGGACCGAATGGTTGAACTCAATGGTGAACTGCGGATAGGCCCTCTGACCGAGATAGGTGTCCTCGACCATCACGATCAGGTCAAACGATCCTGTAATACCGGATAGAACCACCCATCTGTAGGAGTAATTACCGTCATCCGCCGTCAGATCCCCCATCGACAGATTGCCATCGTCCAACAACGGGAGAATGGACATCGTGATGTTGGATATGCCCCAATACCCCTTGATACCCGGATCCCCGGTACCTGTGATGGACATATTGCTGTATTCGGAAAATACCTGATACATCTCGGGCCCCCTGGCGATGAATATACGCTGAGGGGTCTTTGCCTTCGCATACGCGGAATACAATGTGACATAGGTGTATGATGCATTGATCGTATCGTTGTTTCCAACGTGGAGGCGACTCGAATTTGAGGTGGACACGTTGGAGGCCATGACATATCCCAGGAAGGACCCTTCGATCCGGGTCTCATTGAGTCGGATCGTCCTTCCTGTCGTATTGGTATTCGAGGATATGGTGGCGGACACGGAGCCGGTTCCGGCAAGGTCCTTGTTTACGATCTCAACGGTCACCATGTCTCCGTCGGTGGAGTAGTACTCCCGGTCCAGGTAGATCCCGGAGGTAACGGGGTCGGAGATGTTCCCGGATATCACCACGGCGAAATGCTGTGGGCCCATCGGAACGCTGGTTCCATTGATGATCACCTTCCACCAACCCGTTGCCGGGTCCGATATGGAGATACCCTCGACGTTGTTCACATCATCCCTGGTATCATCGAACGGCCGGAGGAAGTCGTTCCCGTGATATCTCGTCCCGTTCGGTGATATCAGGATCAGGTCCAGGTCGTTGACGAGGGTCTTCGTGGCGTATGGCGCCGCGGGGAAATCGGACCAGGCAAGGGTGAGGCGGATCTCCTCGTTCGAGTTGACCCGGAAATATCTGACGACACTATCCGAGGTCTGGATGCCCGTCTTCTCATCTATGAAACCGAGCTTTCCCCCGTTGTACGGTGAGATGGTAGTGGTGAGGTTTACCCGACCCCATCCCTGGTCGAAATCGGGCCTCGAGTTCACCTCCTTCGTGGTCGCATTATAAACACTGTACTGCCCAGGGGTCATATCGACTGCCCCGTTGATCATCGCGGCCTTGACGAGGGCGCCGGAAGGAGAGAAGAGGTTTTCGACATCCGTAAAATACTGCCTGACGAGCACCGCCATTCCCGCGGTCAGCGGGCAGGACATCGAGGTACCCCCCATGAACAGATACTTATCGTTGTGCTGGTAGAGCCCCCATCCGTTTCCCGAACCTGCAATGGATGAATTGCATGACAGGATCTCCGTACCTGGTGCAACGACGTCGGGTTTTATCCTGCCATCGTCTGTTGGCCCCCTTGAAGAGAATGCTGCAAGCCCGTTCA
This sequence comes from Thermoplasmatota archaeon, assembly GCA_030600725.1. Classification (GTDB taxonomy): domain Archaea; phylum Thermoplasmatota; class Penumbrarchaeia; order Penumbrarchaeales; family Penumbrarchaeaceae; genus JAGLEG01. The sequence goes on from JAUVLN010000058.1 coordinate 4,692, forward strand.
TATCATCTGACAGCTTGTCGCTGTGAACGGGGTCGTAGGGATATTTCGAGACATATTTCCAACCACCGACGGTATAGTATTTCCAGCCGCTCCAATCACCCCATTTGTAAATGTCATATTCCGTATCAAGCCGGTAATTCTCGCTGGCCCCCACCGTCAAACAGTTCTTGGCGGTAGCGGGTGCGCCTATGGAATCTCCGTCCACCTTACCGTCCTCGGGGTACCAATCGATCCCGCTGTTCCCTGCCGAGAAGAGGATCAGCATCTCCGGATTGTGATACTGGAACCAGTCGACCCACTGCGATGAGGTAGTGTAGGCCCCGGCTACCGACGACCCCCAGCTGTTGGTATGGATGCGGGATCCGTTCTCATAGGACTGCTGGAACAGAAGGCTGAGGTTGGAGGGGATCTGGAGCGAACCTCCATCCGCCATGATCGCCTGGAAGAATATCGAAGCATTGTAGGCCATGCCTCTTATGGTCCCGTTGGACTCTCTACCGTTCCCGGCTACGGAGCCCGTAACGTGGGTTCCATGGCTGTGGCCGTCGTCGGGTGAGGTCCCAGCCCAATTGGCAAGCGTCACCCTGTTGTCGAAATCGAGGTGGATGTCGCCGGTCACATTGTGATCGTCGACCCCGGTGTCGAGGCCCGTATCGGCGATCGTGACCATCTGGCCTGTCCCGTTCAGGCCGTAGGTCTGCCAAACCTCCTCCACTCCCATGATCCCCTGGGATACGTTATTGTGAAGTTCATATACCGGCGAGGGTTCGATCCACCTGATCCCATCTATGGATAACAATCCCTCCGGATCGGATATGGGAAGCTGGAGTGTGTAGACGATATCCGACCCGACCACGGGATGGTCCAGGACCATATCGATATCCGTCCGGACCTCCTCATCAGGAAGGAAGAGCTCAACTTGAAGGGTATCCGCTTCGCCTATCTCCATGACGGGGTCATCATTGAATAGTACATCATAGGTCTCGGGGGAGAGCTTCAATCCAGAGATATAGGGGGAGATCCCCACCACGCCCGGTAGGCTTGTGATATCCCCGGGATCCACATCTCCCCTGTGGACGATGTAGGAATCATCCGGCATGTAGGATAGTACCCCGCAGCCGAGATCCTCCAGCGAATCCCTGTAGGATGAGTACATGGGCCATTCGAACTGAACGATCCAGAAGCCGGAATCGCCGTCGCTCTCGTAAGTCGGCACCGTCTTCAACATCTCATCTATCGTGAGACCGCCCCACAGGGATCTAACCATCTTATCCGAGGATAAACTGAATATCCGACCCTCGTCCCATGATAGGTCATCCGTGTATCCTGCATGGGTCAAAAGACCACCTGGAAAGACCATCACAATGGACAGAAGAACGCACAGTACAGCTGTATGGCTTGATCTTGACATGATGAACATCGCCCCTTGATAAGATTCCGGATCACCCCTGATGATCGGAAAGGATCAGGGGTTCAGGTGTCGCCTTTTCCGGGCAGACCAGATAGCTATCAATCCACCATTAGAAAAATATTTGGGTTGATTTCTACGGGGGCAGGAGCTCGGCCAGCGCGGATAGGGCCTCTATTCCTCTCCTTGATCCTACCCTCTCCGAGATCATCTCAAGGCCCCTGTTCAGATATGGTTCCAGATACGATCCCATCTCCTCGAACGTGAAGATGGAAGGGTCCCTGTCATGTACCACGACCTGCACCAGGGGCCAGTTGGTAAGGGAGGTTAGCTCTATCGGCAGATCACCTGCCCGACCATCCGTGGTCGTCTCATCCATGAACAGTCCGATCGAGACCGCAAGGGAAAGCAGATCCTCCCTGGATCTGAAACCCTCCTCGTTCACAAGATGCCCCAGTTCCTCAAGGAGATCACCTTTTACCATGATCGTCACGGAAGGTCACCTCCCAGATCCGTGATGTGCATTCCGCCCCGCCCCTTACAGCCCTCCTCCAGCATGTCGAACTCCTCGTCGGTCAGCACCCCATTTGCGATGGATAGATATACCCTGTCGGAAAGGGAGGCCAGCGATGAGAGGAACCGCACACGCCTGGCCCCGTCCATGTATGCAAATGGGGAATCCAACATGAAACCGCCCCGTATCATGGCCGGAAAGGCGCATAGTACCGAGAGGGATACGAGCTCCCTCTCCCCGGCCGACATGCTCGAGAGCGGAACGGTCCTGCTGCCCCCTCGAAGCTCCCTGCCGATCTCGTAGTTCTCACCGTCGATCACGATCGCGGAGTACTTTCCCATCTCATCAGGACCCGAGATGTCGTTGGCCTTCCGGCATAGTTCGGACAGGAACGATGAGCGCAGATCCGCCTGTACTTTTTCCAGCTGTGATGTGGCATTGTCAAGGAACCCGACCTGATCCCTGATCCCCTTTCTCCCCATGTCGGTCCCCATGAGTTCGATCAACCCTGATCTCTGTCCATCCAGTTCCCTGCCCAGATTATCAGCTCTCCTCCGGAGGTCGTCCTCCCTATCGCGAAGGGAACGGATCCTCGCCTTTGTCCTCTCGTATCCCCTGATGGATGAGATACATCCCTCCAGCTCCTTCTTCACGGTCGTCCCGGTTCCGCTGATGGATATCGAGGCCTCCCTGCAGGCCCTGTGATCTTTGATGTACCCCGTCATATCCGCCCTGCAGATCGAGGGAGCCGCGAGGATCCTCCTGACCTGTTCCAGGACCGTATCCGATGTCCAGATGAGCTCCTTGCCGAAATCGGAGACCTCATCCCTCCTCGCCTCAAGCTTTCCAAGGAGATCCTCAAGCCTCTCCCGGCCCATGCCGGAGGTTCCTATGGAGGAGGAGCAGATACACCTCCTACTCCTGATGATCTCCCTCACGATGGATGCCTGGGATTCGAAGGAGCCATAGAGGATCCGCCTTCGGGTCCTCTCCTCCCTCCCGTTCATTATGTTCTCAACGGCCCTCTCCGCCTGGGATCTCAGGACCTCGGACCCGGCCCGTGAGAGGCTCTCCTGAAGATGTTCCCGCACGAGAGAGAGCCTGGCTGCCTTTACCGCATTGCTCCTGAACTCCTTCTCCAATCCGGCCAGACGGGAGAGACGATCAAGGGATTGGCGATAATTCTCCCCCTGTTCCATCATCTCGCTCCCGAGGGTCTCAAGCTCGTCCTTGACCTTCTCCATATCCTCGGAGACGTTGTCGAGACGGCCCTTGCACCTCTGTATGCTCTCCTCCAGGTCCGCTGCCTCGGGACCGCTGACATCCAACCGCCTGTAGAGCTGATCCCTCGCGTCCCTGATGATCATCCGGAGCTCTTCAAGGGTCCCATATCCCGAGAATGACCATACCGCCCTCTTGAGGGGGCCTACCTCGGAGAATGGATCTCCGCTGGATAGGAACATGACCACCTCTCCCATGAATACCATCAACGAGAAGGTCGTGGGGACCAAGCCCTCCGGAAGCCCCCTGGACATCCGTTTCCCATCGCCATCGTATACATCGAAGGAGATCGACCCGTCGCTCCACCTCCTCTCAACCCTGAATTTCGATCCCCCCCACCGGAGATCGACCTCCACACCGTATTCGAGGAGCCCCCTCTCACCCCTCCCCCAATTGAGCAGCGAAGCGTGATCCACCGGACCCTTATGAGGTCCGTTCGGGAGGCCGAATAGACACCATCTTACCGCGGCGATGATCGAGGTCTTGCCGGCGCCGTTCGGGCCGGTAACCACGTTGAGTCCATTTTTTAACTCGATCGTTATCTCGTCGTCGTAGGGGCCGAAACCTTCGATCCGGATGGTCTCTATCTGAAGCCCATTCATCGGAACCCCGATCCGGAGATCGCCTCCTTCGGGATCCGCACCCGGATGTGAGCCTATCAGGGTAAGGAGACCTTCTCCGTCCTGAATGGACCCTCCAAGGTATCCTTTCAGGAAATATGTTAGCTCGGGATCGGCCTTTCCGATGATCTCCATCTGTTGTGGGAATGGTCTTTTGACTTGTAAACTTATACCCACCTACGGTGAGATCTCGAAGGATCCTCACGATCGCCCTTTCCCATCTCCGATCAATTCACAGCCCTCGAGATCAAGAATGCCGGTCTCCTGAAAATCCTGGAATTTCTGGAGCCAGCAGGGATCCTTGGGGAACATGTGGATGAATTCGATGAACTTCTCCAGCTTCATGAGGGTCTCCATGTGGAGGTCGTGCTCGATCAGGCAGGCATCCTCATCGGCCGCCTTCTCGGATACGCCAAGTATGAGCAGGAAATCGCGGATGATCACATGCCTCCTGTCGATCTCCTCCGCTATCTTCCTGCCCTCCGGGGTGAGGGTGACCCCTCCATATTTCTCGTAGTTAACGAGGGACTTGGAGGAGAGGCGCCCCAGCATCTCTGTCACCGTGGCGGAGGAACAGCTCAGGCTCTTTGCAAGGTTTCCCACCCTCGCATAGCCCTTCTTGTTAACAAGGTGAAGGATCGCCTCGAGATAGTCCTCCTCTCTATCAGTGGTCATATTGATATATCGATAGGTAAGCCCGGTTTTAAACCTTTTCTCACAGCCGGCTGTGGGATTCTCTATGGCACAATATGCTGCTGTTGGACTCAAGCAGAATCGGTTCCTTCGGAACTTGATTCTGCAAGCATTGTAAAAAGTTCGATTTTTTGTCGAAGTTTGAACTTTTTACAATATATGCATCGTTCATGGGTTACGGAACGCTCAAAGGCCGATCACCTCTTTCTCTATCCTCCTGAAACAGTAGGGATCGTTGTGGAACCTGTCCGTTAGAGATATGGAGACCGAATTGCAACCACCTTTGCATTTCTTACCATATCTGCATTTCATGCAGTATGGGCCAAGGTCCTTCCTGGTGAACTTCCGATTATATGCAAACGAGTTCGGGTCCTCCCATATATCCTTCAAGGGCCTCTCCCTGATGTTACCTTCAATGAACCTTTCGTTCCCCATTGAAAGACATC
>JAUVLN010000119.1 GCA_030600725.1 Thermoplasmatota archaeon
CATGTTACAAAAAGGGGCTCAAACCAACGGAATACTTCTTTCATTCCATGGGAGGAAGGGAAGGTCTCGTGGATACCGCGGTCAGGACGAGCAGATCGGGTTACATGCAGAGAAGACTGATCAACGCTCTTGAGGACCTAAAGGTGCTTCTCGACAGGGAGGTGCGTAACACGATAGGAGTGGTTGTTCAGTTCAGATATGGAGAGGACGGAATCGACCCAGCCCGGTCCATCAGGTCAGATGCAGTGGATTACGAGGATATCGTCAAGACCGCAATGAGGGAGGTGAGCTGATGGTGCAGAGCAGTGTATCTATTGCGAACAAGAAGGACCTCATCAGGTTCCTTCTGTCAAGGGGTCTTGAGGAGGAGGGGGTACTGAAGCTCCTGGGACCTGGAACCAAGGTCAGCCTTGAAGATGTTATGGACATGGGTCCGGCTGCACTTGAGAGGATCACGGGTATCTCGGGGAAGAGGTTCAAGAGGGCCTTTGCCTGGGTGGAACTTGAGAAGAAGGGGAAGGAGCCCGTGAAGAAGGAGAAGGAGCCCGTGAAGAATGGGAAGGAGCCCGTGAAGAATGGGAAGGAGCCCGTGAAGAATGGGAAGGAGCCTGTGAAGAAGGGGAAGGAGCCCATGAAGAAGGGGAAGGAGCCCATGAAGAAGGGGAAGGAGCCCGTGAAGAATGGGAAGGAGCCCGTGAAGAATGGGAAGGAGCCCGTGAAGAAGGGGAAGGAGCCCAAGCTTGATAAGTTGAAGACCAAGGAGATGGGCTTTATCTGGACGGCGCCGGACAGGGAATCCGTCATTCAGACGATGGAGATACTGAAAAAGAACAAGACCGCCAAGTGGCCCTGCAAGTTCTACGTCAATCTGAAGAGGTTCGATCTTCCCATATCCGGTTTCATCTACGTTAAATCCGACTCTGTGGGTTTCAAGGCCCACGTAACGGATATCAAGACCGACAAGAAGCCGCTCAAAAAGGCCCCGAAGGCAAGTCTCATACCAAAGTTACTTGGGAAGTCCATACCAGAGGGAGAGGCCCTATCCTATCTCACCATCGATATGATCGAGGAGATGCCAAAGCCTCTGCCTTTGAAGGCATTCACAACCGTTGGGAACACACCTGTGAAGAGCGCCAGGCAGTATACTCTTATCTGGATAGAGGATTTCGACACCCTGCTCAACAAGGAGATGTTGGAGGAATCCGCGGCGGAGCAGGCCACCGATAAGGTAGCACCCGAACCGGTGATCGAGGAGCCCGAGGTCGATCAGATAAAACCACTTAGGGAGGCGGATGTGGACACCATATCCAAGAAGCTTAAGGTGAAGTTGACGCCGGATATACACTATTTCCTTTCGGAGGTTTCACAGAGGGAGAAGTGGGAGATGGAGAGGTTGACCGAGGTGATCTTCGATATGTCGCGTCTTCTTTCCGAGTTCCAGAAGATCGAATCAAAAGAGGGGGCCACTCATGTTCCCCCGATGGTTCTTTACAACCTCTCAAACACCATCAGGAAACTGGAGGCGCCAGATAAGATCATTCCGAAGATATGTGATAGGGTATATGAGAAATACTTCAATAACCTCATCGATCCTCATGAATCGGTGGGTATCGTCGCGGCCCAATCCATCGGCGAACCTGGTACGCAGATGACGATGAGGACCTTCCATTATGCGGGCGTTGCCGAGATCAATGTGACGCTGGGCCTACCCCGGCTTATCGAGATCGTGGATGCGAGGAAGATGCCCTCCACCCCTGTCATGGAGATACACCTTAAAAAGGAGAAGAATATGACCCTCGATTATATCAAGAAGATCATAAACACCCATGTCGAGAGGACCATATTGGAGGATGTCGCCACAGTTGATGCTGACCTACCAAGGATGAGTATCAACGTGTCCCCCAGGGAGAAGGCCCTGAAGAAAAAGGATGTCGATATCGAGCAGCTGATAAAAAGGATCCGTGAATCCAACCGGAAGATCAAGGAGAACCAGATCACCGTGGAGAACGGTATGATAACGATCGACCTGATGGGCCAGAAGAACATCAGCTACAAGACGCTGCTCAACCAGAAGGAAGCCCTGAGGAGGGCGAAGATAAAGGGAATAGACGAGGTGAACAGGGTCATCATCAGGCATGAGGAAGACGAATATGTCCTCTATACCGAGGGATCCAACCTGAAGAGCGTTCTGGAACTGGATGAGGTCGATACCGCCCTGACGACGACCAACAACATCATCGAGATCGGAAATGTCCTGGGTATCGATGCGGCGAGAAGGGCGATCTTCGAGGAGGCCAAAAAGACGTTGAACGAGCAGGGTTTGACCGTCGATGCAAGGCATCTTATGCTCGTTGCGGACGTCATGACCGTAGGGGGGTCCGTGAGGGCCATCGGAAGGCACGGTGTGTCCGGGGAGAAATCATCCGTGCTGGCCAGGGCGGCATTCGAGATCACCGCAAACCACCTTCTCACAGCAGGTATCACAGGCGAGATCGAGCCGTTGAAGGGTGTCGCGGAGAACATCATTATCGGACAGCCCATCACACTTGGAACGGGGGCTGTGGAGCTGATCTACAAACCAGTTGAGGAACAGAAAAAGGAGGAGTGAAAATGGATATCAAGAGAGCGCTCAGGAACGTACGGGATACCGGAAAGGTGACCGTTGGTTTCAACATGACCCTGAAGAAGCTCAAGAGGAAGGAGGTCAAGCTTGTGATAGTTTCCAGCAACTGCCCGGAGGGGGACCTTGACAAGATAAAGTCCTTCAAGGTTCCTATCTACACTTTCAAGGGAACCAACGTGGAGTTCGGAGCATCGTCGGGTAAGCCATTTTCCATCTCGACGATGGGAATTGTGGATGCCGGAAAATCGGATATCCTTGCCCTTAAGGGGGAGGTAAGCTAGGTCTTGTCTTGGGTAGCAGGGTCTTTTCCTCCGCGAAAAATCGGGGGAGGATGGTCCAGCCACCTTCTGACAAACCTTATATATAAATATAACTTTAGGGAAATTGGCTCATCTGATTAGTTACCAATATATACACGATATGGGGGAAAATAGATGAAATCCATCATAAAAGGCGTCCTTGAGAGGGAAGAGAAGAAGGTCAGAACCAACGATATCTCCGCCATGAACACAAGAGAATCGACGGGTGGCTTCGGAAGAAGCCTTGTCAGGGATGCTCAAGTGGAGACTGAGAGGATACCTGTTGAAGATCAGGTTCCGATGAACTCCGAGGATGAGGAGCTGAGGAGGGTCCTTGCCAACCTTCGGACAAACATCAAGATCGTGGGCTGTGGTGGGGCTGGATGCAACACCATAAACAGGATAGTCGAGGAGGGGATCGTCGGAGCGGATATATTTGCGCTCAATACCGATGCCCAGCATCTGCTAACCGTTCACGCTCCTCACAAGATACTCATCGGAAGGAGGGCTACAAGGGGACTGGGAGCGGGCTCCGTTCCCCAGATCGGCGAGGAGGCCGCGAGGGAGGTGGAAGATGATATCCGCTCATCCATGATGGGATCGGATATCGTTTTCGTAACCTGTGGACTTGGCGGTGGGACCGGAACCGGTTCCACTCCCGTCGTTGCAAGGATAGCCAAGGAGCTGGGAGCTTTGACAATTGCGATCGTTACCCAACCCTTCAGCGCCGAGGGTGTGGTGAGGATGCAGAATGCCGAGTACGGGTTGGATAAGCTACAGGAGCACACGGATACCGTTATCGTCATCCCAAACGACAAGCTGCTCGAGATAGTTCCGAGGCTTCCGCTCAACGCAGCCTTCAAGGTTGCGGATGAGATACTTATGAGGTCCATAAAGGGGATCACCGAGATCATCACCAAGGTGGGCCTGGTGAACCTTGATTTCGCCGACCTAAAGACGATAATGAAGGGCGGCGGCGTGGCGATGATAGGCATTGGCGAGGCCGAGGATGATGACCGGGCGCTCAAGGCGATCAGCGCGGCGCTGGACTCACCTCTTCTGGAGGTGGACATTCAGGATGCCACCGGGGCCCTTGTGAACGTGTCGGGTGGAGAGAACATGACGGTTTCGGAGGCAGAGCTGGTTGCCGAGGAGATCCACAAGAGGATCAACCCACAGGCGAGATTGATCTGGGGGGCCCAGATAGATCCGGAACTCAGGGATACGATCCGGGTGATGCTTGTTATCACCGGTGTTAAGTCAAAGCAGATCTTCGGACAGTCCCTTCGCAAGACCGGGGAGTCCAGGTTCGGCATAGACTTCATCAGGTGAAGCTGCGAGGGATTATACAATGGACCTCCTGAAGAATACATGGTCTAAGACCTGGAGCAAGAGTTGGAAGTTACAGCAGAAGATAGAGTCCAAGATCAAGAATGTGGGCAGGGGCAAGTACGGAAGGGTACTCAAGATGTCCAGAAAACCCACTGGCGATGAGTACTCGAAGACGCTGATCATCACGGGTATAGGTATCGTTCTGATAGGAGGGCTTGGCTTCGCGATCTATCTGTTATGGGAGTACTTCGGCGAATTCGTGAACTGGGCCTTCGGCCTATAACAAATGAGGGTGTTACATGAGCAACGAAACAACGGGGGGCGGGGAAGAAGTAACGTTTCCCCATACGATCTTCGCGCTGAAGACTGCACTGGGCCACGAGAAGACCGTCGCGGAGAACCTGGGCCATAAGGCCAAGAGGAAAGGGATCCATATATTCGCAATACTCTCGCCAATGAATCTCAGGGGTTATGTGCTGCTCGAAGGCGAGAAGAACATCAAGGCCGTCGAGGAGCTCATAAAGGGCGTTCAATACGTCAGAGGCATCGTCGGCGGGGAGAGGGACATAGATCTCAAGGAGATAGAACACTATCTTGCGCCCAAGCCGATCGTGGCCGATATCACCGAGGGTGATATCGTGGAGATCATCAACGGGCCGTTCAAGGGTGAGAAGGCCCGCGTGAAGCAGATCGATACCGGAAAGGAGGAGATCACCGTGGAGCTTTTCGAGGCCATGGTCTCCATACCGGTGACCATCAAAGGGGACTCCGTGAGGGTCCTGGAGAAGGAGGAGAACCTGTAGGGTTCTCCTCCATCCCCTTTTTTATTCGTCACTAGTTTGTCCCACAACACATTTATAATGATAAGGTCAATATTTTCCTCCCTGGATGGTGGTCCATCAGGAGTGCTCCAACCGCTGGAAAGGAGGATACATATGAGCTCGTATCGGAGAGGCCGTATATTTGCTGTCATCATCTCCCTGTTGATCGTTCCTTTCGTAATGGAAGCCTACGGGTATGTTGAGGATCACTACGGATTCGAGTGCGATCTCAAAAGCCATACCTCTGGTGTTGCCTCCGTCGAGGCATCCCCGGATGGTAGGTTTCTAGCCTCGGGGGGAGATTGGGTGGACCTTTCGGTCAAGATATGGTATGCGACCAACTGGACCCTTGATCGGACCCTGACCGGTTACACTTCAGGCATCTACGAGATGAAGTGGTCCCCGGATGGTGTTCTGCTTGCTACACTGACGGGTAACGGCGACGTGTGGATCTGGAATACGACCAACTGGTTAAGGGAGAGGATCATAACGGATAATTCCTCAAGAGGGATAACCAGCATCGAGTTCTCTCCCGACGGATCGACATTCTCGTATCTCTCATATGATTGGTGGTCATGGGGCGACCCGCAGCCGAAGCTCAGGCTGGTAAGCACCGGGAACTGGTCCGTGTACAGATCGATAGATCAGGAGGACGGGTACAGTGTGGATCACGCCTGGTCATCTGATGGGAAGCATGTGGCGGTGACCTACGGCGACTGGAATACAGCAGATTACGGATTCATTGTATACAGGACATCGAACTGGACGAAGGCCAGGGACATATCGACATACAATTACTGGATGAATGTACTTGAGTTCAACCCCTCGTCCACCCTGCTTGCGGTGACCCATGATTACGGTGTCGATGTCTATGATATTTTCAACTGGACGATCATGTGGACATGGACCTACGATACATCAAGCAGTTGGAACGAACCCGTCTCCCTAAGATGGTCGGAGGACGGCTCGAGACTATCGTTCGGCGTGTGGCAGGACGAGGATGTTTTGATCTATGATACCGGGAACTGGTCGAAGGAGCAGGAGATCTCCGGATGGTACCACGACTGGGCACCCAACGGCACCTGGATCGCCACAGCGGGAAACAACAACGATATCAGCATCTTCAGCATCGATACCGACAGGGATGGTTTCGCTGATAGGACTGATGCTTTCCCGCTGGATCCTGCCGCCTCCCTGGATACCGACGGGGACGGATGGCCGGACAGATGGAACCTCTTCAAGACGCAGGAGGATTCCACAACGGGTTTGAGATTGGACGATTTCCCAAAGGATCCCGCCGCTTCACTTGATACGGATGATGACGGACATCCGGACGAGTGGAACCCCGGTAAGAATGCCAGCCATTCCACCACGAACCTGACGCTGGATAAATTCCCCACCGATCCTGCCGCTAGCAAGGACGACGATGGGGACGGCTATCCGGACGAGTGGAACCCCGGGATGGGCCCCGACGAGTCCACCACGTATTTGAGGCTTGATGATTTCCCGCTGGATCCTGCGGCTTCCCTGGATACCGACAGGGACGGCTGGCCCGACATGTGGAACGGAGGCAGGGACGAGGGCGATTCCACCACGGGACTGCATCTTGATATG
>JAUVLN010000105.1 GCA_030600725.1 Thermoplasmatota archaeon
ATTGTGACGGGGAAAGGCCATCTCGGAGGTCATCTCCCACGTATCAGAGACGGGATCGTATATCTCACCATCCTTCCAGTCTGGCAGGTCCGGACCCGAGAAACCCCCGCTCACCAGAACCCTCCCGTCGTTCAGCAGGACCGCTGAATGATATCCCCTTCCCCTGTTCATCGGCGATACGATCTCCCATCTATCCTCGTCTGGATAGTACCTCTCGCACGAGTCGAATGGTATCTTGTTCCAGGCGTTGTGCCCGCCCGTGACGAGGACCGACCCGTCCTCAAGTAACGTGGCCATGCACCTGGCACTGGGGATGTTCATGGGTGCTGCCTCGCTCCAGCTGTTATCGTCGGGATCGTATATCTCGCAGGAAGCCACCGCCCCCACCTCCTCGTTTATCCCCCCTATCAACAGAACCCTGCCGTCTGGCAGGACCAGGCTGGCCGGCCAGAACTTATTCTGTCCCAGCTCGGGCCCCGCCTCCCAGGTGTCGGAAAGGGGATCGTAGATCTCCGTGGATGAAAGAGAGTATGCGTCGGTCCCGTTGTGATCCATGAGCAGGGATGGGTGTCCCTCATCGGTTCCCACGTATCCACCGCAAACAAGAACCTTGCCGGATGGCAATCTCTCGGTGCTGTGCCTCATCCTCTTCTGTTCAAGATTCGCTGCCGCTTCCCACGAATCCTCATCGGGATCATACACCTCACAGGTGCCTATCGACGTTCTCCCGTCGATCGTTCCACCAACAACAAGGACCCTCCCGTCATCGAGAAGTGTTGCGGTGTGGTTGTATCTGCTCTTGTACATCGATCCCGCTACCACGATGGACCCGAACTCATCCAGTTCGCCTTTTACCGGGATCGTCGATATCAGCATTATGATCGATAGGGCCACCAAAATGGCCATGTTATTCACGTTTGATCGGTGCAAGGGACCTACCTTCCAATCTTTTCCTTCTACCAACGGAAAGGACGAGGATGGATATCAATATCGTCCCCGTCCAGGGCCGTGATGATGATGTCATTCGGTCAGGGGGTCATCGTCTTCATCTTCGGGCTCGCCCTCGTCATCGGGAAGCTCGGGAGTTTCTCCCCCGGGGATCGGTTCCTCCTCCGGCCCCAACTCCCCTTCCAACACCTCTGCGGGCGGTTCGATCTCCCCTTCCATCATCTCCTCCTCCATCGGAGGTTCCAGAGCCTCCTCATCCAGGTATTGGTCATCCATGTCCCCGGGGAGATCGTCCTCCGTTTCCATCTCCTCATCGTCCCCCTCCATCAGGTCGGGGGGAGCGAAATCCTCGTCGTCGCCCGTCCTCATGAATATGACCAGGCCAACGATGATCGCCAGAACGACCAGCACGATGAGGACCAGTGCGATCATCATCGTCGTGTTGTCCTCATCTTTGTCGGTTTTATTATCGGGAGGTTCATCGTCGATGGGCACATCACTCCCCTTCTCAACCTTGGGGATACCTCCATCAACGAGCACCGACCCATCGGCCTGGACGTAGAGGAGGAAGGGATCGAAGGGTTCCTCCCCATCAACCAGAACGTTACAGAAGTAGCGGGCCACATCCACCCCCTGTGGGAATTCGGCGTTCCCGTCCTCATCGGTTGTAGCCGTGTAATCCTGACCGGTTGCGTTGACCATGGAGATGACGATCTCCGCTCCAACAACGGGCGTGTCATCGTCATACAGGAATGGACCAATGGTCGGGTACACCAGTGGATCGACGGACTCCTCCTCGACGGTGACGTACACGGTGGAGATACCGCTGAGGTCCCCGTCCTCATCCCTGACCTGCAGGGTGAATACATATGTGCCCGGCACGGTGGGTGTGAAGGACGGCGCCTCCGTATCCTCATCGTCCAGGGCCACGGAATGGCTTGTACATTCCCAGATGAATTCGGTGATGTTCCCGTCCTCGTCCGAGGACCCCGACCCGTCAAGGACCACGAGGTCCCCCACGATGACCGTGAGGTTCTCCCCCGCATCCGCCACCGGAGGTATATTGGGGATATCCTCGACGAACAGCCACGTATACGCCTCATCGCTCCAGGCCCCCTCATTATCCCCCACGGTCAGGGTGAAATTGTATACTCCCACCTCCAGCGGGGCGAACCATGGATACGCGGAGTCCGCGTCCATCAGCGAGACCGTATGGTTGGTACATGTCCAGTTGTAATGGTCGACGGCCCCGCCCGGATCGATGGAAATGCTCCCGTTCAGCATCGCCGTCTCGCCGATCGTTATCGTTATGTTCTCCCCTGCGTCGGCTATCGGAACGACGTTGTAATAGGGTTCCTCGACGGCAACCGTCATAGTATCCTCTGCCGACCAGGATCCGTTGTCGTCCCTGACCCTCAGGGTGAACTGATGATCTTCAGCTACGCCAGGTATAAAGGACGGGGTGGAGCTGTTGCCGTCCGTTAGGATCACGGAGTGGCTCGTGCAGTTCCATTCCCAGGTCACTATGGATCCATCCTCATCCGAAGATCCGGACCCGTTCAGGTACGCAGTATCGCCCAGCGTCACGGTCTGGTCCTCTCCCGCATCCGCGGAGGGGGGCAGGTTCACACCGGGTTCCAGTACCGTGATATCGACGCTGTCCTCGTCCCTGCTCCAGTTACCCTGGTCGTCCTGCACCTTCAGCGTGAAGGTGTACACCTCGGTGAGGTCCGGTGTGAAGGAAGGATCCACCGAATCCTCATCGTCAAGGACCACGGTATGGCTGGTGCACGTCCAGTTGTAGTGCTCGACGGTCCCATCGGGGTCGGAGGACTTTGACCCGTTCAAAACAACGACCGATCCCAGGGTCACGGACCTGTCCGAACCCGCATCCGCGACGGGCGGTTCATCCGGTTTGATCACGGTTATGGTGACGTTGTCCTCGTCGCTCTGGTTCGACCAGGCATTCCTGCTGTCCTTCACGGCTAGTGTAAGCACGTACGTCCCCCAGATATCCGGTGTAAAGGATGGAGTTGCAGAGAACTGATCGGGAGATAGGGAGGTGTCCCTGATCAGGGACCCGTCGGGGTATGATGAGACGTTCCAGTTGTAGGAGAGTTTATCTCCGTTGGTATCGCCGTTTGGAGCATCCTCCGGATCGGAGCTGCCGGTACCGTCCAGGGACACCACCTCCCCGAGCATCACCTCCTGATCCTCCCCCGCGTCCGGCATGGGGGGGCTGTTGTGGACCTCCCCCCATGATAGATTGGTTCTGTAAACCTTGATCCCCGACCCCCAGGTGGCGCCGGAGATGTCCAGGTCGTCGTCGTTGTCAACGTCGAGGAACTGGCAGCCGTAATAGGTCCCCGATGTGGGCAATCCTTTCCCCGTGACCTGTGTCCATGCGAACGATGTCCCGGGGTTATCAGATCCATTGCCGAGGAACAGGTACAACCCGGAACCCGCCTTCCCCGCAAGCAGGTCAAGGTCCCCGTCGTGGTCGATGTCCTCGAGGTCCATCTGCGCGAACCTTCCTGATGAACCGAAGTTCGAAGGGAACGATCCCGCCGTCCAGCTGAAATCGGTTCCCGAGGATCCTCCACCATTCCCCAGTAGTAGCCTCATCCCGTTGTCCCTTGTACCCATGATGATATCAAGGTCCCCGTCGTTGTTGACGTCGCCCATCACCACACCCAGCCCCGTTGTCCCAACGGAGGATGGAAGCGAGCCGGACCTGCTGGTCCATCCGTTTCCATTAGCGTTCTGCGTATAGATCACAAGTCCCGTCCCGGAATAGGCCACCGCTGCGATGTCGGGCAAATCATCGTTGTTGAGATCTCCCACATCGATCCCGGCATACTCACCCGATGTGGGTAGACCTGCGCTGTTTCCGGTCCAGGATATCGGCGATGATCCCGAGCCGTAGTAGACCTTGATGCCTACGGTGTTTCCGCTGGAATGGGTCAGGGCGATATCCAATCCCGATCCCTTCGTGAAATTACCAAGATAAAGACCATTGGTCATCCCGGTCGTCAGTGGAGAAGATATGCCCGAGGTGGACCATGATCCGGAGGAGTACTCCCATGCCCCTATCCCTTTTATCGAGCCCGTATCCGTCCCCCACCCCTCGTTGCAGGCGTAGAGCTCCATTTTGCCGTCTCCGTCCGCATCGCCGAAAGCTACCCCTCCCCAGCTGTCCGCAGAGGGCAGTCCCGTCGATGTCGAGGTCCAGTTGCCCGCACCGTCGCCCTTGTAAACATACAGGCCCTGGGTGCTCGCCGACCCGTAATCCTCCCCACCGAAGGCCATGTCGTCGTTCCCGTCCCCGTCGACGTCCCCCACCGCGATCGCATTGTAATCGCCGCTGGTTGGAAGCCCTGAGGCGTAACCTGTCTCGAGAGCATGGATGGGAACGCCATCGGCCTCCATATCGATCGATGCGGTGAATGAGATGATCAAAAGCGACAGTGCGATCAAAGCGGTTACATATCTCAAGCAAGTCCCCCACATACGGCAATATTACCCTTTATCAAGGATAATAAGACCAAATCTCCTTTCCGGTTATTTAACCGTTTTGAGGGGCATCCCGTAAGGGGAATGTTACGGATCTACTTGATAACAACTTGGCTATACTGTAAGATACCCATTACGATCCTGTACTGTTTCAACAATATTGAGGTAAAATACTTATAATCGTTCAATATCGGCTCTCATATAGCATAGTACCGGAGAGATGGGATATGGAAACAAGTCCGATCATCCAATCGAAGAACCTCGTAAAGAATTACGATACGGGCTCCGTGATAGTAAAGGCATTGAAGGGCGTGGACCTGAAGGTCACAAAGGGAGAGATGGTTGCCGTGATGGGCCCCTCGGGCTGCGGAAAGACCACCCTTTTGAACTGCCTCTCGGGGCTTGATAATATCACGGCGGGTGAGGTATTCGTGGAGGGAACGGACATCTCAACGCTGAAAGACGATGTCAAGACGGAGTACCGGGCGAAGCACATGGGATTCGTTTTCCAGTTCTACAACCTGCTTCCCGTCCTCACAGCGGTGGAGAACGTGGAGATGGTCCTCCTGCTCAGCGGGGTCAAATCCAAGAAGGCCAGGGCAAAGGCCATCGAGGCCCTCGATACCGTGGCCCTCAAAGGATACGAGACCCACCGTCCCTCTCAGCTCTCGGGCGGCCAGAGGCAGAGGGTCACCCTCGCCAGGGCACTGGTCAACGATCCCAAGATAGTCTGGGCCGATGAGCCCACGGGAGATCTCGACAAGATGAACTCCAATGATGTCATGAACCTGATGGTGGAGCTCAACGAAAGGCTCCAGATGACCATACTCCTGGTTACACACGATCCGGATGTAGCTGCCAAATGCAAGAGGATCATCCACATGGAGGACGGCAGGATAGTCAAGGATGTCCCGATCACCGTGGAGGATGCCCTCAAGCATCCTAGGGAAGGCGATTACGCCTGCAGGGGTGAGAGGGACACGGGAGCCGCAAGGATAAGCATGCAACAGGAATCCTCCCTGTGAGGATGGTGTGAAGATGGGTTGGTTTGGGAATCTATTCGATAGAGGCCTTGGATGGCTCACCATATTGTACCTGGTCTTATTGGTGACTGTGGTGGTCTTGGCCCTGTATTTCCTACCGACAATAGAGGCATTCCTTGAACTTTTCGGCCTCGACTCCCTGTCGGAAATATTGAAACCGGTCTTCACAATAGTCGCTTTCATACTGATGGCCATTACGTTGTCATTGATCGGTATAAGGGCGCTGATCAACCGGCTTCAGTTTCGGATGGGGTTCAGGAACCTGATCCGTCATAAGGGAGACACGGTCATCGCCATCCTGGGCTTCATGATCGGCACCTCCATCATCTGCTCCTCGATGGCCATCGGGGACACCATGAACAACATGATCGAGGACCTGATCTACGACGGATACAATCTGTACGACGAATATATCTACGTTCAGGACGGGAACGGGAACCAGATCTACATGAACGGGTCGATGGCGAACGACATGTCCGAGCTTGCCTGGGCCCTCAACGAAGAGGGGGAGGAGCTGATCGATGGTGTATCCTGGGAGGTTCAGGAGAGGGGGTCGGTCATAGATCACAAAACGCTTCTCTTCGAACCGATGATCTCCCTGCGGGCATTTAGCAAGGATAGCGCGGCGGCCTTCGGCGGCCTCCATATCGGTGGGAGCGAGGTTGATTACGACCTCGCCATGGACGAGGTCTACATCACAGCTGATGGAGCGGACCTCCTGGAGGCGGAGGTGGGACACAGGCTCACGATATCCTCGGGCATCATGATCATGAACTATACGGTCAAGGGCATAGTGGACCAGGAGGGTAGGGCGTCATCGTTCTTCGACGGGGATGCCATATATTTCTCGTTCGAATCCATCTGGGCCCTCTTCAATATAACTCCGGATCACGAGGCGGATTACGGTGAGATGCGAGACTGGAGCGGCGGTTATTACAACGTGATGTTCATCTCCAACGAAGGGGGAAGGGTCGGCGGAGCGGAGCACTGTTCAGAGATCATAGAGGAGCTGGAGGAGGATTTCGAGGAACTTGATCATCCTCTTGGCCCCACTGGTACCTTTGAGTTCGTTGACGATAAGGCGTCCTCGGTGGAACATAGCATGGTGGGGATCAAGGAGTTATCACAGATGTTCCTGGTCCTTGGAACATTCACTATCATCGCAGGCATTACGCTGATCATCAACATATTCGTGATGCTCTCCGAGGAGAGGAAGGAGGAGATGGGCATCTCCAGGGCGGTTGGTATGAAGAGGAAACACCTCTCTCTTGTCTACCTGTTTGAGGGAACGCTCTACTCCATTGTCTCGTCCTTTGTGGGCGTCGTCATGGGCGTAGTTACCGGTTACCTGATCATATTCGCCCTCCAGTGGATACTCAGGTCCATGGGAATGGAGATGCTGGATATCCTCGGGAGCTATCAGGTCACACCGCTATCGCTGATCCTCTCCTTCGTGGCAGGCTTTTCGATAACGATAGGCACCACTATCTTCATCACAGGAAGGATCTCCAGGCTCAACATAGTCTCTGCGATCAGGAACACACCCATCCCGGTAGAGGAGTCGAAACTGGTCGTGTGGGTTCAGGAACTGCTCAAGGTCAGGGATGTTGAGAACAGCAGGGGCGACGGAAGCCTCCTGGCCAAGGTCGTGGAGTATTTCTTCAACAGGATGACCTTCCTTGGGACCTGGTCCATCATATTCGGCCTTCTATTCTTTATTTGGGGGGTGGGAATGGAGACCCAGTGGAACACCTATATGGGCCTATCAATGTTTCTCATCGGGGCAAGCCTGATGCTCAAGCACTTCCTCAACGAGAGGTTGACATACAGCATAGCTGCCTCGTTGATGCTGGCCCTGTGGATCGTCCCGATACCTGCCTTTTCCG
>JAUVLN010000207.1 GCA_030600725.1 Thermoplasmatota archaeon
AGGAAAAACTCTGATTTTCCCAAGGTCTGGTCTTGTTCCTAATACAATCGATATCATCGCTTATCAACATTATGAGTTAAGGAACAAGACCAATATAAGCTTCATCCAAACATTGGCCAGGAAAAACAGTAGTTTTTCCGATGGTCTGGGCGTGTTCCCAATACAATCGATATCATCGCTTATCAACGATTTTAGTTAAGGAACAAGACCATTATAAACATTTTATAAGCATTGGCCAGGAAAAACTACTGTTTTTCCCAAGGTCTGGACGGGTTCCCAATACAATCGATATCATCGTTTATCAGCTCAATAAACTGGGAACCCGTACATTAAAACCGCCTTTAAGAATTGGCCAGAAATATATTCGATATCAAAGTGATAAACGGATTCGGAGCATCAGCCGGACGGGTAGGTGAGGAGGACTATCTCCCTGACACGGGAGGTCGTATCGTTTTCTTCGTTGTGGTCCGTCATGTCATATCTCCGGACCACTCCAATTTATCATATTATATAAAGTAAACGGTGCTATTTACAAAATTCAGAATTATAGAAGTGCCCTGATCTCATCCATCTTATCAAGGGCAGCCCTCTTCCCGATATCCAATGCCTCCCCGGACAGATGGAAATCCATGAAGTTGATACTGCGGAGGTCGGGGCTTATGAGGATATCCGGCGGATGCGTCAGCAGGTTCTTCTCGGTCACCTGTTTAACCGCCAGGAACAGCGAGTTGAAGAATACGTCCCACATGCTCATCCTATCCGATTTGAGATCATGGATGAGGATCATCTCCTCGAACCTGTCCAGGATAGACGTTTGCTCCTTCTCCATGATCATCTTCCCGCGGGCCCTCCTGTCAGGAAGGTAGTGGTTGAGGTCCACGCCGATGACGATATCCGGGCCCATATCCCGGACGACATCAACCGGTAGGGGGTCAACAAGACCTCCGTCAACCAGGGTCCTGCCCTCGTATTCCCTCGTGGTGAACATCACGGGGACAGCCGAGGAGGCCATAACGGCAAACAGCGTGTCCCCCTTATCGAAAACCACCTTCTCACCTGTATTGAGATCGCAGGAGACGGCGCGGAAAGGGATCATCAGATCCTCGATATCGGGTATGTCCATCGTTTTCCTGAAGAACTCCTCTATCCTTGACCCATCCGATAATCCGCTTCTGTTGAGCAGGTTGAGGTTGAAAAAGGATAATATCCTACGATAATCGACCTCCTTTCCGATCTCCAGCAGGTCCCGATGGGCGCCGAAGCAGTATGTGGACCCCACAACCGCACCAAAAGACGTACCCGCTATCATGTCGATATCCACGCCCTCCTCGTCCAGTGCCTCAAGTATTCCAAGGTGTGCCCATCCTCTCGCGGCGCCTCCCCCGAGAGCAAGCCCCAGACTAGCCATTTTTCTCACCTGATCTCATCATCATCTTAAGCATCCTGTCAGCCGTTCTGTTAACACCTGACAACATGATGCCGCAGAACCAGAAATAGTTCATGAGGATAACCATGCTCACAACGATGTACATGGACCCCATGGGAAGCAGGTTCACATCCGGATAGGTGATCCTCGAATAGACCACGACTGTTCCGGCCATGATCATGGGGAGCAGGCTGAGTGCCAGGAAGAACCTGGCCGGCTGATACATCCTCATCAGCCTCATCGCCTTTCCAAGTACGGAAAGGCCGTGGTAGAAGGATCCATGTGTCGAAGTATCCAGATCGTCGTAGGAGGCCGGAATACCCACCTCCTTCCATCTGTACCCATCCTTGTCTGCAAGGGTGATCATCTCAGACTCCACGGCGAAACCGTTCTCCATGGCGCCCGAGAACGATTTGAACGTTCGCTTATGAAAAGCCCGGTACCCGGATTGGGAATCCTTTATCTGCTTGGAAAGGGACATGGATGTGGCCGTGGAGAGCACCCAGTTACCCATAACACGGTGGAACGGCATCTCCTTGAGCCCCTTCTCGTGATGCCATCTAGACCCTATCGTGATATCCGCCTCTTCTTTGAGGATGGGTTCGATCAATGTGGGTATGGCATCGGGATCGTGCTGTCCGTCGCCGTCCAGTAGGACCAGGATATCCACATCGGAATCACGGGCCCATCTCAATGCGGTGGCTATCCCCCCGCCCTTCCCCTTGCTCTTCCCGTGTGAGATCACCTCCGCGCCAGCCGTCCTTGCAAGAAGTCCGGTCCTGTCCCCGGACCCGTCATTGACAACCAGTACTTTATCCACATGTTCCCTTGTCAAGAGGACCACGGATGAGATGGCCTTCTGCTCGTTCCAGGCGGGTATGGCGGCGGCGACCTTCACTCCCCAACCCTCCCGAAATCATCCTCGTATCTGACTATGTCATCCTCCTCCAGGTACTTTCCAAGCTGAACCTCCACGATCGCAAGAAGCTCCTCGGTCTCATTTGCCAGTCGGTGCTTCTGCCTTTTGTTAACATATATCACCTTTCCCACATCGTGGGTATTCTCAACGCCGTCCAGGGTGACGGTCGCCTTCCCCTCCACCACCATCCACCTCTCCATCCTGTGCCGGTGGGATTGGTACGAGAGCCTCCTGAAGGGCTCAACCTCTATCCTCTTTACCTTGTGGTCCCTTCCCTCGTAGATCACCTTGTATCGTCCCCAGGGCCTCTCCTCCCATTCCATTTCAATCACTCTCCTTTCTCATCCATCTAACTGTAGCCTCGAGCCTTTCAAAAAGGATCCGAAGGGAATTGAGCATCAATCCGGCTGTAAGAAAGAACCCCCCCACCATGACCAGCATGACCGTCAGAAATGCCGAGACGTAATCAAGTTGAAGATTCCTGTAAAAATATTCTATCGTGTAGAATCCCGTTACAATAGAGGATAGGAGTATCAGCATACCGATACCGCCGTAGAACTTGAGGGGGTGGGTCCTCCTGACATGTACGAGAAGTTCCATAGGCCTCATGGATGGCCACCATTTAAAGGACTTTTTCTTCCTCTTGGACGGCATGGATATCCTGCCCTTTATCTTCTGATAGTCCAGTTTGTTCCGCTTCATAATATCGAAAAGGGCATCCTCAAGGGTTCCCGTGGTGGATATCCTCCTGATAAGCTTCCTGTCAACGGCCCAGCATCCCACCGTATCCTCACCCTTGTCCGGGACCATGTATGCCGATGCGAAATCGTCCCCCTTCTCCTTCACGGTTTCAAGAAGTTGAAGGGCATCATCGGCTGTATTCCCTCCCATTACATCCAGGATGAGAAACAGGTCGGTATCCGCACTCTTTCCGATATCAAGGGCATTTCCTATCACCTCGCCTCTATCAACCCTGTGGGGATAGCTTATAACCCTTGCGCCGGACCTGGAGGCAAGTTTGACGGTCCTGTCTGTGGAGCCGTTATCTATCACCACGACGTCCGTTATGAAATCACCGTGTGTACCGCTTCGAAGCAGGAGAACTGTTGAGGCTATAGTGATCTCCCTCTGCCTGGATAGGACCGCGATCGTTAAACTCTTACCTTTCGCCATGTTAAACCTCATTGGTCAAGTACAGTTACAATCCAAATCGATGGGATCAGATCATCAACACCCACGGTTCCAAGGAGATATCAGATATAAATAACTAATTCCTGAACCATCGGGATACAAAATATGTGGACCGAAAACAATTCAAACAGGAAGATGGATCGCATGGTCGTGATTTGCCCAAGATGTGGATCGACGGATACCATAAAACATGGAAAGAGGGAGACATCCAAAGAGGAGGTGCAGATATACATGTGTAAGGGATGTGATCGGGTTTTCTCATTCACAGAACTGCCTTATCTCAACAACCCCCCTCCAAGGGTGCTCAAAGGCATATCACTGTACAATCAGGGCTACTCCCTCAAGCGCACCTCGGACATCATGAACCACGTCTACGGGGAGAAGGTGCCCAGGAATACCATACATCACTGGGTCCACCGCTACGGGGACCTATTTACTTACACAAGGCTCCGCGACAGGAACGAATCCAGGAGACAGATCGCCATCAGGGATATAGATGATCTCCACATAAGGATCCACCGGAAGAAGTTGAAGATGCTGGGGGATAGGTTCCAGGGTTTTTCCAGATATGCCCGCTCACTTCTGAGAACTTCACGAATAAAAAAAGGGGAATCTTCAATTAGAGATATATGGAAGGACGATGAGGAACTTCTATATCGAACCTATGGCGAGAAGATCGAATACCATTCGGAGGAATGCAGGCTTATATCCATGATGGGTACCGATGAGCCGGAACATCCCGATATAAAACGCACCCTGATAATCAACGATGCATTCACGGTTTCGACCAACATGCCCATATCATTCAGGTCCAGGGAGTTCGGCAATATCTATTACTGGGGTGTTGCGGACATCGTTCAGATCAGGGATGGATGGTTCCAGGTACTGCGGTACTCGGGAGAGAAGGAG
>JAUVLN010000070.1 GCA_030600725.1 Thermoplasmatota archaeon
TCACCGCCCCATCCGAGTGGAACATAACAGCCGATCTGAACACCCTGGTCACCATCGACATAGGGGACTGGATCTCCGATGTTGACGGGGATACACTCACCATCTCAACGGATTCCGAGTATGTGACCATAAACGGCACTATCCTGGAGATACTCTACAACGATACCTTCGTTGATGACCTCCAGAACGTCACGGTGACCGTAGGCGACGGAACGGTGGAGATCACAGCGATCCTCACCGTGAATGTGAACCAGCCGGTGATCGGAGACGATGACGAAGACGATGATGACGACGAGCCTGCCCTTGGCACCCTGGAAGTAACACCGGAGAAGGACGGGTGGCTATTCGAGGTCACCGGAGATGAGGGGCAGACGCTATACGTCGTTATCGAGGACGGGGATGGGAACCTCACGTCGTATCTCATGACATATGCAGACGGCAAATACTCCGTCATGATAGATGCGGATGATGCGGAGGCAGGCTTCAGCTACTATCTCTCCGACGAGGAGGATGGTGAGAGCCTGGGCACCGGTACCGCCGGTACCCTGGCCGACCTGGCATCGGATGCGGAAGAGGATGAATTCCCCCTCTGGATATTCCTCCTGATCGCCGTGATAGTGATCCTGGCGATCATCATAATCGTTGTTGTCATGTCCAGGGGCAAGGGCAAAGAGGAGTACGACGAGGAGTAGGCATCTTCACTGAAAACGTGGATTTTCCACCAATCGGGGGGCTGTAATGGTCCCCCTTTTTTTTTAAGTAAGCAAAGGGCAAATTCAGAATTAAAGATCTAACCGGAAAAATATAGAATGGTTTTATTTAACCGATCCGGCAATATCCCTAACATCAAATATTACCAGTAAAACCTTATATATGGGGAAGTTTTCTTATTGTTGAGTATGTAGTTCTCCATATGGGAAACAGGAAGGATGGATATGAAATTGAGTAAATTTAAGATAATGATCATTGCAACTGTATTTCTGATGGCAGCATTCCTGCCTATGATGCAGTTGGGAGAAGCAGAAGGACTTGAAACAAGAGCAGACGCGATAGCAAGCGGTCACGTTACGGCGGATGACACATGGTCCGGAGAGTTCTGGACAGATGATATCACGATTGATCCGGATGTAACCATCACGGTTGCTGCCGGGTCCACATGGTACGTGCCGGCTTTGAACTTCATCGAAGTTGAGGGCACATTGATCATTGCCGGGACCGAGGCCTTACCGGTCAGCGTCGAGGAATTGAATTCCGGTATGGGTTGGGATTCGATCGAAGTTCTTAGAGATGGAGTGGCGCACTTCGAGAACTTCACCATGGATGATGGCTTCATTCCGATCCGGCTCGAGGGAGGGCCTTGCGTGATCAAGAACGCGGCCATCAACGGTGAGAGAAATGCGATATACTCCAGATCGGACGGCGGGCATGAGTTAGACAATCTGGATCTGACTGCCGTGGGAGGAGATAGTGGGATCCTACTTCAGAAGAATACGGTCCAGACGGAGATGAACCAGATTACCATAGATAACTCTCAAGCAGGTGTCATCCTGGACGAGTGCATCAATATCAATATGCATGGTCTCTATATCACCAAGGTTGCAACTGGTTTCTTCCTGGCGGATTCAAGCGGGATAACGATATCGACTTGTTCTGTACAAGGGACCGGGTCAGCCGACACCGCCGGTTTCCTTTTCAGGGGCCTGACATCAGATATCTCGGCTGTCGGCTGTAGCGCTTCCAAGGTAGAATTTGGCGTATATTTCGTTACCACCGAGGGATCCTATGTTGAATTCGAGGGCCTTTACCTGAGAACCGACATCGGAGTGAGCAACAACGATCCGGCAGATCATATCGATGCAAATTTCACGGATTGTGATTTTGACGATGTGGGTGACAATGCTGCATTGATAGACTCCACCTCGGATACAGTGTATATAAATTTCATAAACACGACATGGGATGGCGCAGCGCCGATCAAAGCGACCGGGGAATCGGAACTGATCGTATCATGGCATGCCGACATACACGTTGGGGACGGAAATGGAGATCCATTGGACTGCGATGTAAGGTTAGATACTTCCTCGGGACACACGCTGTATGATGAGGCCTCACCTGATGGATTTGCCGATGAGGTGATCGTACCAAGCATATCCTTCACCGACGGCTCATCCCCCAATCTGCGCAACGATCTGATAATCACCTCCAACGACGGGCTGGAAACCCAGATATTCCCTCGAGTGGATTGGTGGGTCGATTCCTATGAGGAGCTGTTCCTCACGATGGACCTCTGGCCAACCAACAACCTTTCAGCCGTTCTGGAGGTTGACGAGGACGAGTGGCTGAACCTGGACCTGAACGACAACTTCACCGACCCGGAGGGGCAGGACCTCTATTTCGAGTTCATGGCGAGCCCTGAACTTCAGGTGAACCAGGTGGGCGGTCACGGGTCAGGTACGCTCAAGATAAGGGGCGCGGAGGATAACTGGTTCGGAGATGGTTGGCTATACGTCAATGCGACCGATGCTTCCGGGAACATGACCGAGGCGAACGTAACCGTTCGCGTCCTTTCAGTGAACGACAAGCCGTTCCTGGTCACTCCACCCCTGCCGGAATTGGAGGTCGAGGAGGACAGCTCGGTCTACATCAACTTCACCGGAATGGCGGACGACGTGGAATCCGATGTTACCTGGGCGGCAGATGATGTGGACAACTGCGTGCTCGCCTGGGACGAATCCCACATCAACCTCACCGTCACGCCGGACGAGAACTGGTTCGGGATGCTTGAGATACCGCTGAACATCTCCGATGGGGAGGATTGGCTTCACGAGACGCTGTTTGTCAATGTGACCCCCGTCAACGACATGCCTGAGGTCGCCTTCATGTGGCCCAACGGCACGGAAGTGGAGATGGTCGAATACGTCTGGAACGAGACCGTTAACATCACCGTCTACGAAATAACGACGGTGGAGGACACTCCGGTCGCCTTCTGGATCAACGCGACCGATATCGAGGTCGCGGAGCTTATCTACTATTTCGATGAGGGTGCAGTGATGCACGGGGCTGTTGAGGTGGAGACCTTCGAGTACCTCAACGAGACCAATGTCACCGTTACGGAGATCGTTCCGATGAACTTCTCATATACGCCTGACCAGGACGATTTCGCAGGCGATCTTGTTATGTTCAACGTCTCGGACGGTGAGGCGGACCTGGGCTTCTGGGTCTGGTTCAACGTTGCCGGTGTGAACGATCGCCCCACCTTCGATGCTCCCACGGGCTGGAATGTAACGGTCGAGCTGGACAACCTCACCGTGATCGATATTGCGGGCATGATCGGTGATGTTGACGGGGACGACCTGACGGTGACAGTGGATTCAGACTACGTTACCGTGAACGGGACGCAGCTGGAGATACTCTACAACGACACCTTCGATGCGGATTGGCAGAACGTTACCGTGACGGTATCCGACGGCACCCTTGGAGCCACGGCGGTGTTTTTGATCAACATCGACAGGAGCGCTGTTGCAGACGACGATGATGATGACGACGAGCCTGCCCTTGGCACACTTGAAGTGACGCCGGAGGAGGATGGATGGCTCTTCGAGGTCACCGGAGATGAGGGGCAGACCCTCTATGTGGTTATTGAAGATGCGGATGGCGAGCTCACCTCGTACCCGATGACATACGCTGACGGCAAATACTCCGTGAAGATAGATGCGGAGGATGCAGAGGCAGGCCTCAGCTATTATCTCTCTGACGAGGAGAATGGTGGGAGCCTGGGGGCCGGTACCGCTGGAACCCTTACGGACCTCGCAGAGGCGGATGAGGACGATGACCCGTTCCCTCTGTGGATACTGCTTCTGGTTGCCATCATAGTGATCATTTTGATCATTTTGATCGCCGTCGCCATGTCCCGGGGCAAGGGCGAAGAGGAGTACGACGAGGAGTAGGCGTCTTCATTGATTGAAAGCTATCTCACCGTCCGGGGGGCTGTAATGGCCCCCCCCCTTTTTTTTATTTAAATACATCTCATTTTTTAAATATAATCTACAAAACTAATAATAGAACCGCTTGTTTTATGCTCAATAACGACAACTTAGCATAGAGGTGTTAAAATGAGAGGGAAGTTCCTTATGAGAATGATGATCAGCATTGCAGTTCTGATGACTATGGCCATACTTCCTATGGGCCATATGGTTGAGGCGGATGAAGTGGACATTTCTTTTCCGGATATCGATGGAACCATCACTTACGACCAGACATGGTCCGGGACCAAAAGCTTCGGAGAGGTGAGGATCCAGGCCGGAGTGACCGTAACTGTCTCCCCTGGTGCTGTACTCGAGAATTATGGGACCTCTTCATTCATTATGGTCGAGGGAACTCTCAACGCCATAGGCACCGAGGGATCATCCATTCTCTTTGGAAAGCCCGGAAGCTCCTGGGATAAGATCTGGTCGTCGAGTGATGGCTCCATCCACATGGAGAACTGCTCGGTGAGGAGTGGAAATTGCAACATTCAGCTATCCGGGGCTCCTTCATATCTCAAGAATGTAACTGCGATCGGTGGGGTTCAGGGCTTCAAGATCAATTCCGAGGGGAACCAGATGATCGATTGCACCGCCCTTGACTCCACGAATTACGGTTTTCTCGTGACGAACATACTCAACGGTTTGAACCTTACAGATCCACATGCTGAAGGATGCAAGTATAGCGTCTACATGTTACACTGCCACTATGTGAACATCACCGGGGCAACCATTTTCGATAGTACGACCTACTCGGTATATGGGGCCTCCGCAAGATATACACATATGGATGATTGTAGGATCGAAAATGGGGGCAGCTATGCGGTTCTTCTTACGGGAGGGTGCCATGGAAGCCTGGTTGAGAACTCAAGGCTCAACGGAACCCTTGGTGGGATCTACATTGGTTCGAACGACATGACCGTCAGGAACTGCGACATCACTTTTTCAGAAGACGATGAGGCATATTGGGGCATAATTCTCGGACAGACCATCCAGAACCTGCTGATAGAGGATTGTTTGGTAAACAACTGTGAGTGGGGGATATCCTACATGACCAACAAGTGGTCAGATGCGACAATAAGAGGGACAACGTTCGGTCCGAACGTCAGATCCGTCATGATCCCGGAATCCCTTACAATAAGAGGTGAGGCCGATGAGGAGATCAACGTGACATTCGAGCACTGCGACCTGAACAGCAACACCTCGATAGTGATGGGTTTGAAGGAGAGCTCAAATGTTGAGATGATCAACTCCACCTGGAACCAGGAGCTGGACGAGCCGTTCAACCTCTCCGGAGGTGAGGTGAACATCAGCTGGTTTATGGATTTCAAGGCCACTGATGGGAACGGGGACCTGACACCGTTCAATGTACTTGCTGAAGCTGTTAACGGGGACGAACTGATAGATATCGACGTGAACAGCGGATATATCGAGGACGTGGAGATCCCCCTTTGGCATATCAACGACACCGAGGAGAGAGAGGTCCTCTACGACCTGACCATCACGTCCCTTGTCGACCCGAATGTGAAGTTGAGCGAATCAGGAGCTGGTCCCTATGGGGACACACTTCTCTGGCTCTTCTGGGACCTTCCCCCAACTAACACCATACCTGATCCGATCACCTTGGACGAGGATGAGAGGATAAGTTGGAACCTCAGCGAGCACTTTGTCGACCCCGAGGGGCATCCCATCGAGTACGATATTACGGCAGATCCAAACGTATTCTACGAGCTGGATGGATCCAATCTGACATTCGGCGGGGTCGATGATTTCCACGGGGAGACCTGGATAAAGATCAGTGGAACGGATGAGGGAGGGAACACATCGTTCGAGAACGTAACCATCACCGTTCTTCCAATAAACGACGCACCGGAAATGATCATGGACCTTCCCGAGCTTACGACCGAGGAGGACACCTCTGTCTGGATCAACCTCTCCGGATATGGCGAGGATGTGGAGGGGGACACGTTCTTCTGGAACTCCTCTGCCGTCCAGCATGCGGCCCTGTCCTGGGATAGGCAGAGGATCAACCTGACCATAATTCCGGAGGCTGATTGGAACGGGGTGCTGGAGATCGAGCTGAACCTCTCAGACGGCGTTGACTGGATCAATCCGGTCCTGATCGTGAATGTCACCCCTGTCAACGATGCTCCCACTGGTGCGGTCATATGGCCAAACGGAACGGACGTGGTGTCCGGGTTGGAGAACATAGGGGGTGTCAATGTGACAACGTTGGAAGTGGAGATCGAGGAGGACACATCCATTAGTTTCTCCATAGACGCGACCGACATTGACGGGGACGACCTGCTCTATTTATATGACCATATCAGCCTCGTACTGGGAACGCTTGCCGTGGAGACCTATACCTATCTCAACGAGACCAATGAGAGCGTGACAGGGACGGTCCCATACAATTTCACATATGTGCCCGATCCCGATGTAAACGGGGAGGACATCGTCATGTTCCTCGTTCATGATGGTTTGGTCAACGGTACACTCTGCGTGAAGTTCATCATCCTCCCGATAAACGACCATCCCATCCTCGATGTCCCCGTCAACTGGACCGAGGATGTGACCGCAGGTACGCCAAAATCCATTAACATCTCAAATTTGGTCTCTGATATCGATGGAGATGAGCTGACGTTGGCCGTAAGTGGATCTCCCCTCGCATCCATCGATGGTATGACGATAGTTCTGGACTATCCCGAGACATACACGGGCAGTGGAGATACGCTTACCGTGACGCTCTCGGATGGGAATGCAGAGGTATCGGTGGAACTGACCGTGAACGTATACGTGGAGGTCTCCGACTGGGAGGTCACCGATGTGAAGATCAAGGCTTCCGAGGATGGATGGACGGTAACTGCAGAAGGTGGGGAGGGTCAGGACGTGTATCTGGTCATAGTAGGTGAGGATGGAGAAAAGGAGTCATTCTCGATGACCTGGGATGGAGAGAAGTACACGGTCAACTTGGACGAAGAGGACGCAGGAGAGGGGATGGAATACTACGTCGCTGGAACCAAGGGTGGCGAGAACCCCAACCCGGGCACGGTAACAAGCCTCCCGAAGCTTGCTGAAAAGGACGAGTCGTCCGGCAGCCTCACGGTCGTGATCATCGTCCTTCTCGTGATCATCCTCGCATTCATCATTGCGATCGTGGCCGTTGCCAGAAAGGGCAAGGGGAGTAAGGAAGAGGAGTGGGGAGATGAGGAGTGATAGATCCCTGGTCCTGATCATTTCAGCACATATGTACTCTGAGGATCCATCATACTCTCGTTAAGATGTTCTCGGAGGGAAATGAGACGATACCTTCATGCAAGATAATCGAAGAATTTCATCAGGAGGGCCTTGATAACATCTAATTAAACCGGTGTTTGAATAGAACGGTGATAAATGTTACCTGTAATTGCGCCAGAAGGAAATGATAATGGTATTGGTATATATTGTTCACTGATCATGCGATCATCTTGATTTTCCATAATGCCTTATTTTCCTTACAACTAAGATGACCATCACGATCAATAGAATAAATACTCCAAGTGAAATTATAATTGATACCGGTTGGCGAATAATTTGGGATACATCAGTATGGGTTGTATAATGCATGGTAATTTTATCGCTGTTATGATCCCCCGGGATGCTCGACCTTGCGGTAATAATAAGATCCCCATCTTTTCCAAGACCAGATTCTTGTATGATAATCAATGGATATATACCAGAAGCTCCGGCCTCCAGCTCAAATCTACAATCCGGTCTTGCTGCAATGATCAGATCATTGCTTTCTATACCAATAGTAATACTTGATCTACAATTACCCCTGTTTTTAATCTCCAGATCGATCGTGTACATCTCCCCAACATTGAAGTTCAGCGGTTTTGGTGGAATTATCAATACTGATCCATACGATAATGGTTCAATAGATACTGTATGATTATCTCCTACACCCTGTTTGTTAGTTGTTGGACTAAACCATCTTGGATCCATGGTTAAATGATACTCTCTTTCCGAGAAAGAAGCAGTCATATCGGGGAGATCCATATGGAAGTCCAATGGATCCTCTTCCTGTCCCTTTATGAAGGTATGATAGAGAAATCCCTGATAATCAAAATTACTTGTGATCATAAGCTCAATATTTACCTGTGTTCCCGGCGGGGTTCCTGTAGCGAATTCACAATATAAGGTGCCGTGTATAGTTACTTCATCGGCATGACCCGGTTCAACACAGCAGGGATATGAATCGCCCTCCGTTTCAACCCAAATAGTAGGGTCCAGGAGCCCACGAGTTTCAACAGTATCCTGTGCAGAAATGGGATCCAGCATTGATATCAAATAGGATGAGAGAAGAATTATTATCAGGACAAAACATCTTTGGACTCCTTTTTCTTCCATCATCACAATATCGTTTTTATGGACTAATATCTTTTTCTATATGTGACGTCATTCCACTAATTGCGTTAGGGGTGCATTCCCCAAAACTAGGTAAATAACATTACAACATATTATTAATCATAAAGAAAGGATAATGTCATGTTTCTGCCAATATTTATGACAGTATTATTGTGAGATTGTGCAGTATTTTTTAAAAAGAGGTGATAATCTAATCCTTTTTAAAAAATACCTAATAAATGGGATTGCACCCTATCAAAGCCATGAAAATGTCTGAAGTTGTTGGTATCAATAACATTCGATTGGATAGGTATTACTCCGTTAAGAAAAATATCATATTATTAGAGGATCATTTCGGAAAGGA
>JAUVLN010000031.1 GCA_030600725.1 Thermoplasmatota archaeon
GAAGGTAGATTTGAGGGAACAGTTATACGCGTTCAGACAAATGCGGGAACCACGAATAATGAACAGGAACGACTTTACAATGATCTGAAAGTAGATATCACGCCTTTGAACGATTTGATAAAGAGTGGCGAGATCACTTCCGTGGTCCTTACAGGCATGCCCATTCTGGGCTATATCATTACATCCGACCTGCAAAAAAGTGTGAATAATTCTATACTGATCACCATAGTGGTCTGTTTGATAATTCTCACAGTACTGTTCGGGGCCATTAGAAGATCATGGGTCCTTGGGATTATCACAACACTACCGGTTGTTTTTGTGTTGTTAATGGGCATGGGGACAATGTATCTGCTGGGCATCTCCATCAATCCCATGACCTCACTTGTCGGCTCATTAACGATCGGCTTGGGAATCACATATTCAATCCATATCACGCAACGTTTTCTGGAGGAGATCGATAGGTTTGATGACATCGATAAAGCGTGTCGATACACTGTAACCCATACCGGGACCGCATTATTTGGAGCTGCAGTCACCACAATTGCAGGTTTCGGCGCGGTAAGTGTTTCGGATCTGGCCCCTCTGCGACAGTTCAGTCTGATAATCGTGATCACAATATTCTACAGCATGATCGTCTCTGTATTCATCTTGCCAGTGATACTTGTAATCTGGGCCAAATGGAACAGGAAGAAGATGATGAAAATAAATCAACAGATAAAGAATTCTACTCTTGAAAACCGTGGTTAGAATGGTAAGATACACAATGGGAGGGAGAAAAATCAAAGATGAAATTTCTGAGAGCGAAAAGGTATCTGCAGAAGTACTGAATGAAAACACCTTCGCTTCAGCTGAAAAGAAGAATGAAGATGAGTCAAATAGAAACATATCTGTCAAGAGAGATGAAACAGATATTGATTTTGAAACCTTCCTTATACGATCATCTCCTGCATATGAGAAGTTACTCAGAGACATCTATCTTTCATTACCCGGGAATAACGTTTTGGAAACTTGTCGAAATGATGTGAATCTCTCTGGAAGCGGAATAGCCGTTCCATCCCGAAAGGGTGTGAAAGTAATGATAACAGGTTCGGCTTTTGGAATACCAGGTTCTTTTACAAACGTTTTCAGTGACAGTAACTTTGGCATTTTAATGGAGGGACGAAACCTGATAGAACCGATCGATGAGAATTTTTTTAAAAAGTTCATCGAAAAGGGGATCACGAGGTTGGATAAGAAACCCGATGGAAGCGCCGAACTGATCAGGCTTGATGATAGTAGCAAAGTCGTTCATCTTGCAGGGAAATTGGGAGGATTCGATCTTGGTGAGGAGTTCGGTGTTCCAAAGGAGTTGGTCAATGTTCTGGATATCAGCAGTCAGCTTGTGTTTGCCGCTGGATTATTGGCTCTTAAGGATGCGGGCATTCCCCTTGTGAAGAAATATTTTCAAACCACCACAGGTTCATTTCTTCCTGAAAAATGGGAACTCCCTTCGGAGATGCAAGAGGATACAGGCATTATTTTCGCTTCCGCGTTCCCTGGGTATGATAGTCTTATTAACCAAATAAGTGAGTTCTATACTTCAAGGATATCACAATCGGTTGGGGAAGAGAGGGATCGGATTTATGGGATCTTGAAGGAACGGATAAGGGGAACGGATCTGGAAAGGGATCTCGATAAGTGGTACAAGGAAGCCTCCGCTGAGATGACCAGGCCTTACGAGCTTCCAAGATATCTTATTTTTATGACCCTCTCGATGGGGCATTCGCAGTTTGCCCAATATATTAAAGCCAAGGGGCCGAACACCCAGGTGAATTCCGCCTGCGCCTCCTCTACCTTGGGGGCGGCAATTGCCCAGGACTGGATACAATCAGGCAGATGCAAGAGGGTGATCGTACTCGGTGGTGATGCACCTTCAACTGATCGAATGCTTGAATGGATGGGATCCGGCATGCTATCACTGGGTGCTCTTACAACTGAGAAAGATGTGAGAAAGGCCGCCATCCCCTTTGGAAAGAATAGAAATGGTTTGATCTTGGGTGCAGGCGCTTCCGCATTGATCCTTGAAGCGGAGGAAGAGCCGGAGAGAAGAGGCATGAACCCAATCACAGAGTTGCTTGGCAGTCACATTGGCAACTCCGCTTTTCACGGATCAAGATTGGACGTAGCACATATCGCCCGATCATTGGATAAGTTCATAAGTAAAATGGAAAGAGAACATGAGATCAAACGAGAGGATCTGCCTTCAGATATGCTATTCATGTCTCATGAGACCTATACACCTGCGAGGGGGGGTTCATCTGCAGCGGAAGCTGAATCGCTAAGTAGAACATTCGGAGAAATGGCCAAGGAGATTTTAATAATTAACACAAAAGGTTATACCGGACATGCTTTCGGAGCCTGTATCGAGGATCCTTTACTTGTAAAATGTCTGGATAAGGGTGTAGCATTTCCCATTGCTAATCTAAACGAGGTCGATGAGCAGTTCGAAGGTTTTAATCTATCCCGGGGAGGAGAACATAACAGACATTACGGCCTGAGACTAGCAGCAGGTTTTGGATCACAACTTGCCTTCCTTCTGATGAAAAGATCCGATACAAGAGAGAAATTCTCTTCAAAGGAAAAATACGAAAAATGGCTCGGTAGCATAACTACTACCCAACCAGCTGATCTCGAAGTTATACAGAACGTGCTCCGGTTAAAAGACCATGGTAGAAAGAACCTGATCTCCCATCGAGCTATCAGGAAGGAATCCTCTAAGATCGGTTACGATAAAAAGGAGTCAAGAATAAAGGAAGATGAGGATTTTGAAAAAATAAAGGATCAGATTCTACTAATTATTAACAGGAAAATAGGCATTCCTCTTGAAAAATTGGATGTCGATGCCGATCTTAAACTTGATCTTGGAGTTGATTCCGTAACACATGTGGAGCTTTTCGCTTCAGTTCGAATTCATTTCAAGCTCCCAAAGGATGAAGGAGTGTATCTTAGGAACTACCCGACAATCAGAGACATCATCAAATATATCTTGGTTCAGCAAAGCCCATTGAAACAGGAGCAAAGAGGTGATTATGTAAAGTGAGATCAGACGATAATGACTGTGAGAAAATGGGGTTAATGGTCATGGAGTTTAATATTGCACTCAATATTGGAAAAACACGCGCTTTGATGGAGTTAATGTATTCGAGAATATGAGAGAAGAATATTATATGATGATAAGGGAAAATTACATGAATAATTCAGATAATAAAAACAATACCCGTTCGTCGATGTCTGAAAAGACATTGATCGAGAAGATCATGAATGGGCCGATTCCGGAACATCTGTGTATCATTATGGATGGGAATAGACGTTTTGCACGTTTACACGGCATCTCACCAATGCAAGGCCATCGAATAGGTGCTGATAAACTTGAAGATGTTCTATATTGGTGTAAAGAGATCGGTATAAGAGTTCTCACGGTATATGCATTCTCAACAGAGAATAGCAGAAGATCAACTGAAGAGATAAATTACCTGATGGATATCTTCGAGGAATATTTGAAAAATGCAGGAGATAGCGATAAGGTTCATGAAAATAGGATCCAAATACAGGTGATCGGATGTAAAGAAGGGCTTCCGATCGGATTATTAAAGGCTATTAAACTTGCAGAAGAAAGGACAAAATGCCATGATCCTTTAATGTTGAATATTGCGGTTAACTATGGGGGAAGAGGGGAAATCGTCCGCGCAACAAGGATTATCTGTAAGGAAGTGAGGGATGGAAAAATATCTATTGAGGATATCAACGAAGAATTGGTATCGTCCAAATTGTACACCGCTGGTATTCCTGACCCCGATCTGGTTATCAGAACATCCGGTGAAAAACGGATCTCAAATTTTTTACTTTGGCAGATTGCGAACTCTGATCTGTATTTCGCCGATGCTTATTGGCCTGCTTTCGGAAAGATCGACTTTCTTATGGCAATTTATACCTATCAGAAAAGGAAAGACAGAATCGATCCGATACTGGATGATTTTTTTCATTATTCATTAACAGATCCTATTTTGGATATAAATAAATTATGAGGGATACCATGGATCTTTTTAGGAAAATTCCAAAACACGAAGATGCACGCATGGCTATTCAGATGGGTTTTTACCCCTATTTCATCCCTATTTCTGGAGAGCAGGGACCCACTGTAGAGATCAAAGGGAAAAATATGGTTATGCTCGGCTCGAATAATTATCTGGGGTTGACAAATCATCCTGAAGTAAAAGAAGCTGCCAAAAACGCTATTGAAAAATACGGGGTTGGTTGTACGGGTAGCAGGTTCTTGAATGGCACTCTTGATATTCATGTGGAATTGGAAGAGAAGCTTGCCGATTTCATGGGCATGGAGTCTGCATTGGTATTTTCAACAGGATTCCAGACCAACCTTGGCACAATATCGTCGATGATGACCAAAAATGATTTTATACTTTCTGATAGCTTGAACCACGCATCTATTGTTGATGGTTGCCGTCTATCAAAAGGTAATTCAATTATCTATAAACACAATGACCCCGAATCGTTAAAGGCTACATTTAATAGCATACCTGAAGAAGCGGGTTCCCTGGTTGTAACTAATGGTCTATTCTCCATGGAAGGAGACTTGGCGAAACTGCCAGAGATCATCCGGATGACAAAAGAGAATGATTCACGCGTCATGGTCGATGATGCACATGCGATAGGCGTATATGGGAAGGGAGGAAGGGGTACGACAGAACATTTCGGTGTTGAGGCGGATATTATCATGGGAACATTTTCGAAATCCCTAGCAAGTATTGGGGGATTCGTTGTTTCATCCGAGGATGTCGTATTTCATTTGAAACATTCTGCACGTCCTTTTATCTTCTCTGCTAGCCCGCCCCCAGCTGCTATTACAACTGCATCCAAGGCCCTCGACATTGTCATGGAAGAACCGGAAAGACGGGATAGCCTTATAAAAAATTCCGATTATTTCCGTAATAGCCTGAAGAAAATGGGTTATGATATTGGTCATTCAGAATCGCAGATCATACCTGTTGTTATCGGGGATCTGATGGATACTGTTGATCTATGGAAGAACCTATATAAGCATGACCTATTTACAAACCTAGTAGTTCATCCGGCTACGCCTCCTGATAGATCGCTGATACGTAATTCTGTCATGTCGACACATTCAATGGAGGATCTTGATCAAGGCTTGGAAGCGTATGAGAAGATCGGAAGTGAAATGAGCATTATTTAACATAGGGTGAAAATATGGGGAAAAAGATTGGACTTGCACTGGGCAGCGGCTCGGCAAGGGGCTTGGCACATATTGGCGTTATCGATGCACTTGAGGATAATGGTGTAAGACCAGATATCATTACAGGCACCTCCATAGGGTCCGTCGTGGGGGCCGCGTATGCGGCAGGAGAACATGAAAGGTTGAAGGAATTCGCCCTAACCGTGGACTTTTGGAGGATGTTATCGTTCTTCCAGGTGAATATACCTCGTATCGGGCTTCTTGACGGTGAAAAATTGTCAAGGTTCTTCAGGGAGAACCTCAGAATTCCCAATGTCGAGGACCTATCCAAGCCCTATGCGGCGATCTGTTGTGATTACCTGACAGGCGATCGAGTAGTGATCGATAAAGGTGATATCATCTCCGCTGCAAGGGCTTCCTGTTCTATTCCAGGCCTTTTCACACCTGTCAAACGCGACAAGGCCCTTCTTATCGACGGGGGAGTAGTCGACCCTGTACCGGTTTCGGCAGCAAGAGACATGGGAGCTGACGTGATAATAGCAGTTGACCTGAATTACCATGTCAGGTTCAGTGGAATAAACAATGATTTCAAAGAATATAAAAAGAAACCATCCCTTATCATGGGCCATCCGTTGACGAAACTGCTTGAATCGAAATTCACACAGAACAGAAAAAAAGATATCTCGCCCGGAATCGTCAATATGCTCCTTGATTCGTTCTTTATCATGCAGAGAAATCTAACCGACATCAACCTGAAGAGTGCCAATCCTGAGATACTCATCAGGCCCCACCTGGAGAACATTAGAGTATTGGAATTCACAAAAGCCGAGGAGGGCATCTCGATCGGGAGAAAGATAACAGAAGGTATGATGGATGATATCCTGAAAATAATTGATTGACGTATATTCTTGAGTAAGATTGTATCCCTCATAACCCCTCCATTAAGATATTATGAGATTTTTATCATAGAGGGGTATCCACTTAAGACCACTACATACATAAAGTATTGAATTATATAGAATTATAATAAATGAGATATTAGGGGTATAAATCAAAGTTATTTAGGATGTTTATGCTTTATTTTGTGGAGTTAAGTGGATACTCCCCTTATATTAAAACCAACTAAAGATTAATTTGGTATCACTATAGTTGAATTTGATCTGGCCCACCATTATTTGGGTTAAAGTCCTGATTATCTTGTTTAGTTTCTTCTAAGAGAAGGGCTATGGCACAACATGCTATAGATAGGCAGGAATTAATATTGTCCCACAGCCCCCCGTTAAATAAAATACTTATATAGTAAGAGCTTACAAGGATGCTGGTAGATGTGTGACATCGCCATAGGATGCAGGGATATTTCCACTGCCTTCGGGATGTGATCCACACGGGGTGATTTGTATGGTAAGGGCTCTATTTGACAGGTTGTTCGGAAGGAGAAAGGCCCGTAGAAGGGATTATCAGGATTACCTCGAGGAGGATTACCCTCCTGTGGATGAAGGCGGACACGACGACGAGAACCTCCTGATAGACCACAGGTTCCATTTCATGTCCAGTGAGGACTACGAGAGGAACCTGGATAGGGTGGCGTACAGGATCACCCTGGAGAACACCACCGATTACCCGCTTGGAAATCTGAGGGCCGAGTTCCATGAGGGTAGTCAACTCGGAAGGTTTGGCAAGGTGAGCATTTCACAGTCCATGGTGGACCCCGGTGAGAAGGCGAAGGTAGAGGTAGAATTCGATCCTCTATACGTCGGGGGGAAGGAGTCCTTCCATTTCGACCTGATATTCTTTGATTTCAAGTACAAGGTGGAGGAGCGGATATCACTGGATACCGAACCTATCAAGGTGACAGTCCCGAAATTCATACCGCTGGACCTGGACGAGGACGGCTACAGGATCCTCACATCGAACCTGTATCGATGGGCTTTCGAGACCGATGCCGTGAAGATACCTCCCAAAACGCTCTTCGGTTCATTGGATAAGAGATTGGAGAGGATCGGCTTCGAGGTTGCTGACGAGATCGTCAACGAGGCCATATTCCGCGGGATCAAGAGATTCGTGGCGACGGACAAGAAGGGGAGGAAATGGGCGGTTCAGGTTCAGGTGATCGGCAAGGGGAAGATGTCCAAGCTTCTCCTGTACACCTTCGGGGAGAGGCCCCAGTTCGCCTACAATCTGGCAACAAAGGTCCTGCTCAAGCTCCCCGAGAGGGAGATGCTGCTTGGGTCCCTGTTCTCGGAAGAGATGGAAGAGGATTGAGCATGCCTGCGAAATTAAATATATCTGTTTTGTCATTTACATATTATTCTATGGAAAATGAGGTTTCCATGGAGTATGGCGAGTTGGAGGTATAGCGATGTCACCATCTTTATTCAGGAAATCCGGTGCGGCGGCCGTCAAGTTCAAGGAGGCCAACAAGCAGGAGATCAACAGCTATTCTCAGATGCTTGCAGGTATCGGATATGCCCTGGTGGGCACCCCTATTGAGTTCAGGGCGGCGATGAGTATATCCGGCCTCAGGGACAGTGCCAGGAAATACGCCCACGAGAACGGATGTTCTCTCGTTGTCGAGGTGAAGGATCCCAATCCAATGGCAAATCCATTCAATCCATACAAGTATTATCTCTATCATTATCAGGGAATGGAGCCCTTACCGGACCCAATGGAGCCCCCATCCAAGGGGGGAGGGGCTGCAGCCGGTGGGCAGGCTGCCCAACAGGTGGCAGCTTTCATATGTCCGTACTGCCAGCAGCAGTTCAATGCCTACGTCCAGCCGGGTCCGAACACCATCACCTGCACAGGGTGCCGCGGACAGAGCATGGTGGAGATGCCTGCACCGGACGGAGCGGGTGCTGTGAGCCAGACCTCCGATCAGATGGCCCGGATCAAATTGAGTGGAGGGTACACGACCGTTGAGGAGATGATCGTGGACTGCTGTGAGGTATTGGGGAAGATCATGATGATCGAGGGCAACCCGATCCAGTTCGAGGACACAGGCGAGTTCCTGTATCCATTCATACTCATGAAAGGACATGGCTATCAGCATATCGGCTTCCGCAAAATGGACCTGTATCTGGTCAGAGAGGCAACCCATGATTACAAGATCTTCGGGAGTGAGGTGCACACGCAGTCCCAGTCGTCCATCAATCCACTAAGGGACGATCTCTTCGCGATAAAGGTGCTGGGGGGCCTCCATTACATGGTACTGGAGGAGTTCAAGAAACTGGAGGATGATCAGAAACGTGACATATCCACCGCCTTCTACGAGTTCCTGACCCGATATGTTTCCGTATCTTCATGAACATATTCTCTTAGGGGATACTCACCTTTAAGTGCCAGTTTGTGGATTCTCCCATATGGAGAGGCTTTTGGGGAAGCCTGTTGCGGACAGGGTTCAAGATGAGATAGGGGGGCTTATAGGCCGGTCAGGCCAGCCCAGGCTTGTGATCTATATGATAGGATCCGATCCCTCAGCGGCGATATATGTCAGATCCAAGGTAAGAAAAGGTGAGAGCATCGGCATAGAAACAGAGGTCAGGGAACTACCCTCCGACATCTCCACAGGTGAGGTCAGGTCCCTCATCCTCCGGGACGGCGGATCCGATGAGGTGGACGGCATAATGATCGAGAGCCCGCTGCCGGAAGGATTGGATATGTACGACCTGATCCGTGCGATCCCCCCCGAAAAAGATGTCGAGGGGGTCACATACGAGAACTACGGTCTGATGTCCCTGGGCAGGCCGCGTTTCATCCAGCCCACACCGCTTGGCGCCCTCCTTCTCATGCTTCATTACGGCATCGATGTGAATGGAAAGGATGTGGTGATCGTGGGGAGGGGAAGGGACGTGGGCAGACCATTGTCCACACTGCTGTCGATGAAAACGGAATGGGGAAACGGCACGGTCACCCTGGCACATTCGAGAACAGTGGACCTCCGGAGGGTTACACGTCGTGCGGATGTCCTCTTCACCGGCGTGGGAAGGAAGGGCCTGATAGACCGTGATATGGTCAAGGAGGGTGCGACCGTGATCGACATGGGGATCAACCCCCTTCCCGACGGTTCGGGTATCGTGGGGGACGTTGATGTGGCCTCCCTGGAAGGGTGGGCTTCCAGGGTAACCCCTACCCCTGGTGGAACGGGTCCCGTAACGGTCTCCGCAATATTTCTGAATCTCATGATGGCCAGGATGATGATGAGGTCTATGGACCTCTCCTTCAAGGATGAGATCATCCAGGCCCTTTACGGAAAGAGGAGGTCACAGCGATGAAGGTAATAAGATGTCTTGAGTGCGGCCATGTGCATTCCGAGATATGGAAGGAACTGGATAGCTGTCCCGAATGTTCGGGCGGCGTCGAACACCTTGATGAGGATATGGGCCCGAGGGAGAGGATCCCAAGGGTCCTCAAGATAGGCGGGATACTGCTCGTTATAGTGTCGGTGATAATCATCGTGTACGGCAGTTTCAACGTATCTACGCCGGAGTCCCTTCTCCACACCGCTCTTGTGATCCTTCTGGTCGCCATACTTTTCCTGGGTATCTCGCTTGCATACGGGTATGTCCTCTCCAGGGAGGCCTGTGTCAAGGTGGAGGAGACAACCCCGGCTTCAAGAAGAAGGAGAGGCGCTTCCCCTGCTTACGGCCGTGGTGGTGGATCGATGAGAAAGGATTCCGAGGATGGGGTTATCGCGGGCCGTGTGTCCTCTCCCAGAGGAACCAAGATACTACCCGGGAGAAAATAACCCCCAGGAGAGGTTTCCGCTCTCATTCGACCCGCCTATAAGATAGTTATTAATAATGAAGGTTTATTCCCCATCGGCTTCTGCTATGTAGAGGTCTGTAAAATGATGATCTGGAGGTATCCCATGCGAAAGGCAACAATAGGGATTCTTGTTCTGCTCGGTCTGCTCCTGGGTATGGCTTTTGTGCCCTTTTCCCAGGCCGCTCCGGGTATGGACGAGAGCGCGGACAAGTCGATGATCACGACAGAGAACGGCAATGATGAGTACTTCCTGGACAACGGTGACATGAAGTTCGTCATCGACATGATCTACGACCAGAGAAGGAGCACGGAGGTTAAGGTCTTCGTGGTGAACCCGGATGTGGACCCAAGGGACATGCGGTTCGTGCTTATCGATGATGACGAGGCCGATTGGTCATTCAAGGTCCTTGAGATCCTGGATGGGGACGGCAACGACCTTATCGGGGACGACGGGACCACCGAGATCGAGAAGGATAAGGAGTACCTGATCGCCGGCGTAGACGGCGGAAAGCAGCTCACGGTAATAATCGAGGCGAGGTACAGGGGCGCGGACAAGGATGCCTCCACCCCGATCAGCGTTCAGGTGACTGTAGGCGGGATGACCGCCTCAAAGACGCTTGATTTCCACGTCACCGAGGGGAACTATCTCTTCATCTGGCTCTCACTGGCCTTCGCGGGTGCGGGCCTGCTATACGCGTTCATACTGGCAAGAACCGTGATCAAGAGGAAGGTCGACAACGAGGAGCTGGAGACGATATCCGGCTACATCAAGGACGGTGCAAAGGCGTTCCTCAATGCCGAATACAAGGTTATCGCCGTGTTCGCAGGTGCCGTGGTCCTCGCCCTGATCATAATGGTATTCACTCTTGGCATGGTCTGGATGGTGGTCCCCGCATTCATCTTTGGGGCCCTGTTCTCGGCCA
Organism: Thermoplasmatota archaeon; assembly: GCA_030600725.1. Taxonomy (GTDB): domain Archaea; phylum Thermoplasmatota; class Penumbrarchaeia; order Penumbrarchaeales; family Penumbrarchaeaceae; genus JAGLEG01. The sequence goes on from JAUVLN010000031.1 coordinate 10,936, forward strand.
CTGCGGGAAATATTGGAATGAGGGTGGCCACGATGGCCAATGCCAAGACCGCCTGGGCCTGTAAGGACTCGATCAATTCCGGCCTGAAGGTCGCTTTCAACTCCGGAGCCGTCATGGGGCTCACCGTAGTGGGCCTGGGGCTCATCGGAGTAACCTTCCTCTATGGTTTCTTCGGCAATGTGGAGATGCTCTTCGGCTTCGGCTTCGGCGCATCGAGCATAGCCCTCTTCGCCAGGGTCGGCGGAGGTATATACACCAAGGCGGCCGATGTCGGCGCCGACCTTGTGGGCAAGGTCGAGGTGGGTATCCCCGAGGACGACCCGAGGAACCCCGCAACGATAGCTGACAACGTAGGTGACAATGTGGGCGACGTGGCAGGGATGGGAGCAGACCTCTTCGAATCATACGTTGACTCTATAATAGCCGCGATGGCCCTGGGTATCGTCGGCATCTCCGTCATGAGGAACGGCGATCTCATACACGGCGGCTCCGTTGGCTGGGCCGTTATCCTTCCGATCCTGCTTGCAGGCCTGGGCATCCTCTCGGCGATAATCGGGACCCTGCTCGTGGGCGGAAAGGGAGACCCCCACAAGGCGCTCAACAGGGGCATCTACGGCGCGTCCATAATCATGGCTGTTGCCACATTTATCGTCATGTTCCTGATCTTCAAGGAGGGTAATATCGTATTCCCGCTCTTTCTATCCGTGGTCACGGGTCTGGGCGCGGGGATCCTGATAGGAAAGGCGACCGAGTATTACACCTCCGATAAGAAGAAGCCCACAAGGGGTGTTGCGGAGGCTTCCAAGACCGGAGCCGCCACCAACATCATCTCCGGACTTGCGCTTGGGATGTGGTCAACCATAATCCCGGTCCTTGCCGTGGTCGCGACGATCATGATCACATACTACCTTGCGGACCTCTACGGCATCGCCCTGGCAGCCGTTGGTATGCTCTCCACGCTGGGAATAACCCTGGCCACAGATACCTACGGGCCCGTGGCGGATAACGCTGCAGGCCTTGCCGAGATGGCGGGCCTTGGAAAGAATGTAAGGAGGAGGGCAGAGGAGCTGGACGCGGTGGGCAACACCACTGCAGCGATCGGAAAGGGCTTTGCGATAGGCTCTGCCGGCCTGACCGCCCTTGCCCTGTTCTCCGCCTTTACGCTTGCTGCGGGGATCGACCTCAGCTCCTTCACGCTCGTAAACCCGGCGGTCGTCGCCGGACTGTTCCTTGGCGGCCTTCTCCCGTTCGTATTTTCCGCCCTCACCATGCAGGCGGTTGGGACCGCGGCTCAGGGTATGGTAGAGGAGGTCAGGAGGCAGTTCAAGGAGATCAAGGGCATCCTTGAAGGAGAGGCCAAGCCGGACTACGAGAGGTGTGTGGAGATATCCACCCGGTCGGCCCTCAAGGCGATGATCCTTCCCTCGCTCATAGCGGTGCTGGCACCAATTATCGTGGGCTCGATATCGATCGTCGCCCTCGGAGGCATGCTGGCCGGATCCATCGTGACCGGTTTCGTGCTTGCCGTGATGATGGCGAACT
>JAUVLN010000198.1 GCA_030600725.1 Thermoplasmatota archaeon
GAAATCGGGGCCCCCGAGGAAATAGAAATGCAATATGTGGTCGTAGATGATGTAGCCGTTGTACATCAGCTCGCGAAGCTTCTTCGCGACGGGCGGCGGGTCCACGTTGAAGGCCGAATCCAGGGCCTTGGTCGCACCGAAATGGTGGGCTACGGGACAGACCCCACATATCCGGGATGTGATCTGGGGCATGTCCTCTGCCCTCCTTCCCTGGCAGAACTTCTCAAAGCCACGAAGCTCGGGGATCTGGATATAGGCGTTCTCCACGTTCCCCTGGTCGTTCAGGAAGATGTTGATCTTCCCGTGCCCCTCCAGCCGGGTGATCGGGTCTATCACTATCGATCTCATTTCATCACCCTCCTTTTTATGAGAGCAGCGGGAAGGCCGTATTTATACAGCGTCCCCAACGGGTCCGCCACCTGGTCGATCAACGCATCCACCTCTTCATCGGTCATCTTATCCTCCCCCTCAAGGCCCAGTATCGACGCGAGGGCGGATATCATCTTGCCCCCCTGATCGAGTGAGTTCGGGGTCGGCCCCCCGCACCCCGTACAGGGCATGTTCGCATTCGGACAAACCGCCCCGCACCCCCCCCTGGTTGCAGGACCGAGACAGATGATCCCCTGCTCGAGAAGACATCTATCCTCGATCTTCTCCACCTCGTAGATCCTCTTCACCGCGGTGATGCTCTTTTCGGATCTCTCGAACCTGCACTCGTCACATACGGACTTATCAGGCGCTATGACCGACCCCTTCGGGGGGAGCTCTCCCTTGATTATCGCCGTCACAGCATTCAATATCAGGTCGGTGGAAGGAGGGCATCCCGGGAGATAATAATCAACCTCCACCGTCTGGTCCAGGGTATCCACCGTATCGTAGAATTCAGGCAGGGTCAGGGTCCCCTCCTTCACCTCCGAAGAGGGCTGGGGCACTATTCCCTCGGGGTTCTCCGTGGATTCGTTATCGAGATATACGGTCTCGAACACCCCTTTCCTATCAGACATGTTGGCAAGTCCGGGGATCCCGCCGGTCACCGCGCAGGAGCCAAAGGCCACAAGCACCTTCGATTTCCTCCTGAGAAGATGTGCCATCTCCCTCTGCTCGGAGTTCCTGATGGCGCCGTTGAAGAAGCAGACGTCGATATGCCCATCGTCCATATCCTCCACGTCCTAGTATTTGAAGTCCATGGCTACGGGCCAGAACAGGATATCAGCGGCCGCGGCAACATCCAGTATCTTCTCGTCGATATCAAGCACCGCGATCTCGCACCCGCCACAGCTCGCCGCCCAGTAGAAGGCGAACTTCAGCTTCTCATCGCTCATTTGCATCCCTCCTTCAACGGGTTCGGGCCCATCTCCTTCAGCTGTCCCACGAAATCCGTAACCGTATCGGCGAACTTCTGTCCTTCAGAGGCGGATATGTACTCGAACCGAACCCTTTCCGGGTCGACGTTCAGGTCCGAAAGAAGCCTCTTGACGAGCTTGATCTTCCTGTTGGTCTTGTAGTTCCCGCTCTGGTAGTGGCAGTCGCCGGGATGACAGCCAGCCACAAGCACACCGTCAATGCCATCCTTCAGGGCTTCCATCACGAAAACGGGGTCCACCCTGCCGGAACACATCACCCTTATGGACCTGACGTTCGCAGGATACTTCAGACGGCTGGTCCCCGCAAGGTCCGCCCCCGCATAGGAACACCAGTTGCAGAGGAAAGCCACAACGCTGGGCTCGAAATCGCTCATCCCTGACCACCTCCCGGCAGACATGCCCCAAGGGCCCTGATCATCGCCAGTATCTGGTTGTCCTGGAAGCCTCTCTGATCTATCGCTCCGGATGGACACGCCGCAACGCAGGTGCCGCACCCCTGGCACAGTCCCTCGTTGATGTCGGCGTGCGTCACCTCCTTTCCATTGATCTCCTCGGTGACCGATACAATGGCGTTGTAGGGGCAGAGCGATATGCAGGTCTTGCAGCCAGAGCACATGTCAACATCAACAACGGCGATGTTCGGCTCCGCCTCCAGGCTCGGATTGGCCAGGAGCGTTACCGCCCTGGCCGCGGCAGCCTGGGCCTGGTAGATGGTCTCCCCTATGAACTTGGGACCGTGGCAGCATCCTGCGAGGAACACCCCCCTTGTGGAGAAGTCCACCGGCCTCAATTTTACGTGCGCCTCGAGGAAGAAGCCGTCCTCGTTTATGGGCACCTTGAGCATCCTGGCCAGCTCATCCTGGTTCGGATCGGCGGCCATGCCCGATGAGAGCACCAGGTGGTCCGTATCGATCTCCACCTCCTCCTGGAGGAGGGGTTCCCAGACCTTTACGGAGACCTTCTCCCCGAACTCCACCTCCGGTTTCCTCTCCACGTTGTACTGCATGAACATGACCCCCAGGCCCCTGGCCTGTTTGTAGAACCTCTCCCAGAAGCCGTAGGTCATCAGGTCCCGATACAGCACGAAGACCTCTGCCCTGGGATTGAGCTCCTTGATCTTCAGCGCGTTCTTGATCGCCCCCATACAGCAGACCCTGGAGCAGTAGTTCCTCTCCCCCTCCCTGGATTCCACACACTGTATGAAGACAAAGGTCTCCCCATGAGCGATCTCCTCCGGCTTTGCCTCGGCCAGGTACTCCTCGATCTGCGACTGGGTCAAAACCCTATCATCGGTCCCATAACCATAGGAGGAGGGGATGTGCTCATCTGCGCCCACCGTGATGACAACGACGCCGTGGGGGTATTCCACCTCTCCATCGGGCGTATCGATCCTCGCCTCGTAGTTTCCCACGTAGCCATCGATGGAGGTAACGTTGGAACCCGTCAATACGGTGACCTTTTCCTCCTCCTCCAGCTTACCTTTCAGGTCCGATAGCAGTTTCGGAATATCGATCCCCTCGACGGTGAAGCGTATGTCGTTGAGCCTTCCACCGAGGCTCTCCTCCCTCTCCACGAGCGTCGTTTCAAATCCCTGCCCTGCAAGGGAAAGGGCTGCCGTCATCCCCGAAACCCCGCCGCCGATGACCAAGGCCTTCTGCGTCATCTCCACCGTGCTTGTGGGGATCGGCTCGAGATATCTTGATTTTGCAACGGTCATGGAGATGAGCTCTTTTGCCTTCCAGGTGGCCTGCTCGCCGTCCTCGTGGACCCATGAGCAGTGCTCCCTGATATTGGTCATCTCCAGGAGATGGGGGTTCAGACCCGCCTCGGCAAGGCTCTTCTTGAACAGCGGCTCGTGGGTCCTTGGGGTGCACGCGGCCACGATCACCCTATTCAGGCCATGCTCCTTGATGGCATCCACGATCCTCTTCTGCGTGTCCTCCGAACAGGTGTACATGTTCTCGTCCGCGAACACAACGTTCTCCAGCGTCCTCGAATATTCCGCTACGGAGGGGATGTCCACCTTTCCACCTATATTGATCCCGCAGTGGCACAGGAAGACGCCTATCCTCGGTTCCTCCCCGGAGACATCCCTCTCCTCGTACTCCGGCCTTGGAGTCGCCAGTGTACCCCTGGCCTCACGCAGAAGCGCCCCCACCTGGGCCGCCGCAGCGGACGCCTGCGTTACCGATTCCGGTATGGCCTGGGGTTCCATGAAGCTCCCCGCCATGAATATGCCCGGATTCACAAGCGCCACCGGGTTCTCCTGGTTGGAATAGGCGAATCCGAAGTCGTTCACCTCTATCCCCAGCTTCTGCATGGTCTCCTTCTTTCCCTCCGTCATCCCCAACCCGATGGAGAGGACGACCATGTCGAACCTCTCCTCGTGCAGCTCCCCTCCCTCATCCTCGTATCGTAAGATAAGGTCTTTCGACCCCTTATCCTCCAGTATCTCGGATATCTTGGACCTCACATACCTGATCCCGTAAACGTTCCTGGCCCTGTCCACGTACTTGTCGAAATCCTTCCCGAAGGAGCGGATATCGATGTAGAAGACGGTGGGCTCGATCTCGGGATTATGCTCCTTTGCGATAACCGCCTCCTTGGCGGTGTACATACAGCACATCGAGGAGCAGTATTCGCGGTCCACCTGCCAGTCCCGTGAACCTACACACTGGATCCAGGCGATCTTCTTGGGCTCCTTCATGTCCCCGGGCCTGAGGATCTTGCCCTGATACGGGCCGGAGGCCGAGAGTATCCTCTCGAACTCCAGGGATGTAATGACGTTGGGATACCTGCCGTAGCCCAGCTCCTTCTTTACCGAGGGATCGAACGGCTGTGCGCCCATGGACAATATCACGGCTCCCACGTTCAACTTGATATCCTTTGGTCTCTGATCGTGATCTATCGCCCCGACCTTGCAGGCCTTGACGCACATCATGCAGTTTATGCATGCCCGGTGTTCGCTATCCCCCTCCTTGTCGATAACATATGAATTGGGGATGGCCTGGGGATAATACTTGTAGATCGCCTTCCTCTGGGACAGTCCCATCTCGAACTCGTCGGGCATCGAGATGGGGCAGACGTCGACGCAGTCGTTGCATGACGTGCACTTGTCGATGTCAACGTATCTGGGCTTCTGATGGACGGTCACGGAGAAATTGCCCGCGTCCCCTTTGATCCCCGTCACCTCCGAATAGGTCATGATCCGGATGTTCGGATGCCTGGAGCAGTCCACCAGTTTGGGTGAGAGTATGCACATCGAACAGTCGTTGGTGGGGAAGGTCTTGTCAAGCATGGCCATGATGCCGCC
>JAUVLN010000117.1 GCA_030600725.1 Thermoplasmatota archaeon
CATGATCTATATCCCGTTCACCTCGCCACTGATGAGGTTCGGAGTATCCATCACTATCCTCGCCCTTTCAAGAACGGTTAATCCTAGGTAGCTGTTCACGGACATCCACAGCCCCTCTTTCCTGTAGGAAACGACAATGGAGTAAGCGCCTCCTTGAAATCTCACCCCGTCAATGTAGACGTCGAATGAGAACTCGGTGGAGGCGGGTTTGATGTAATCGACATGTACCGCTTTCCCGTCCAGCTGCCTGTATATGGAAAGATTGATGAGATATCTGTCCGCACCTGTTATCCCGTAAACAACACCCTCGATCACTATCGTGTCGCCCGTTTGCACCTCCTCTGAGGATATCTCCAGGATGATGCTTGGGCCCGCCCTTATGGAGATCGGGTAGCTTCCATTGACGGATGTGAGGTAGGAGCTCCCCGCATAGGTAATTGAGACCGTGCCATCGCCCTCCTTCCACGGCAGGGAGACCTTGAATATGAAACGCCCATCCTGTCCCGAGGCCCCCTTTATAAGGTATCCCCAGGATGTGGTGAGCAGTACCTCTTCACCCCCACAGGGCAGGCCGCCTATGTCGTGGAGGTTGCCGGTTACAAGCAGGACGCTTCCCGGGGCGTATGGGCCGTACTGGAGATCAACGGAGAGGGCGGTCTGGCTGTGTACAACGACATCCACGCCATGTGAAACCGCAGGAACGTACTTTTTCCCATAGTATCTCAATTCGGAGGAGACCGCATAGATCTTCGTTTCTCCATACGGTGTCTCCGGATTCAGCTTGCATGAGATGATGAATCCGCCGTTCTCATCGGTATGGGTCCCGCCTATCCTCAGGTCCGGATTGGACTCCCGGAGCAGCGCCTCATCACCGGAGATATCGCCATCAACTATGAGTATCGATACCCATACGTTGGGGAGGCGTGAACTATCCTCCCCTTCCACATATCCGCAGACCTTGAATGGATCGGTCCGATCGTTCTTTTCCAGCATCTCGGGTGTGGTTTCTATCACTATCTTCGGTGTGCGGTCCGGGAGGTTGCCGGTCCCGGGATCCGCCCAGTCAAGGGGATTGGTGCCGATATAGGCCTCCCTCCAATCATCCAGAGAATCCAGGTCCGTATCAGGGTTGTTCGGGTCCGTATGGTGATCTATGACACCGTCCCCGTCCCAGTCCACGGTCGAGTTCTCGTATGTGTAGGTGACCTCGGAATAATCGTTTATCTTATCACCGTCGCTGTCCGGATCGTTGGGGTCTGTCCTGTAGATGAATATCTCCTCGTTATCGGGGAGCTGGTCCCCATCGGTGTCGGGGTCGAGCGGATCGGTCGAGTATCGATGGACCTCCTCACCATCCAGCAACGTGTCCCCGTCCGTGTCGTTCCTTTCCGGGTCGGTACCCAATTTCGCCTCCTCGGCATTGGTGAGGCCGTCCCCGTCCGAGTCCATCAGGGCGCTGTCGTCATCACCGTTTATGGGATTGAGGCCAAGCTCGACCTCCATCCCGTCTGGCATCCCTCCCCCATCCGTGTCCTTATGGTATGGAGAGGTGTGGTCCTCCAGACCTACGTGATGGTCCCAGTTCACCTTGGAATCGTCGTAGGTGTACTTGACGGCCTCCTCATAGTCGGTCAAACCGTCCCCATCCATGTCCGCATTGGTGGGGTCGGTGAAACCCCAGCTGTTCTCCGGGTCCGCCTCCCCGTAATGGAATACATTGTCCACCATCATGTTCTTTCCATCCCATAGACCATCCCCGTCCGTATCCGGATCGAGCGGATCGGTCGGCCCGTATCGGTAGTTCAGGAAACCGATCCTCCCGTCCATCTCCCCCCAGTAATACGTGCCGTTGAACATCTGGTTCTCACCGTCCCAGAGGCCGTCCCCATCCGTATCCTCGACGAGTGGATCCGTGCCGTTTCGGACCTCGTCGCCATCCCGTATGCCATCGTTATCGGTATGCATGGTCCATGGGTATGTGTGATACACCAGCAGTTCCTCACCGTCAAGCAGCCCGTCCCCGTCAGTGTCGGGGTTGTTCCATAAGGTCCTTGATCCGGTGGAGTTCTCTTTGAGGTCCGTGAGCCCGTCTCCATCGGTATCGAGGATCATTTGATCATCACCCGGCCAGAGGGGGTCCGGCTGCGAGGTCGGATGGTTCACCTCATCCCCATCGGATACGCCGCCACCATCCGTATCGGGGTTCAGCGGATCCGTCTCACCCGGACCCTCACCAAACGACCAGCTTCCACCGTCCACCACCCCATCAAGGTCCCTGTCCTCGTACTCGCCCGGGTCCATCCGGTTGTTTAACAGGTTGCCCATCCAGCCGTCTATCCAACCATCCGGCAGGCCGTCGCCGTCCGTGTCCGGGTTCAAAGGGTCCGTAAACGAGGTGAACAGCTCGATAGTATCGTTGAGGGAATCACCGTCGCCATCCTCCGAGGTGGGGTCGCTTGTGAACCCATGGGTCCCACCGATCTCGTGGTTATCCGGAATACCGTCGCCGTCGGTGTCCTCTTTCAACGGGTTTGTGATGTATCCATCGACCCCTGGAATGACCTCCTCTCCGTCCGGTATCGTATCGTTATCGGTATCGGGGTCGAGCGGATCCGTTTTCCAACCCATATCCCCGTACACCTCATGGCCGTCCATCAATCCATCGCCGTCGGTATCGGCCTTCAGGGGATCGGTGCCGTAAAGTGTCTCCTCGATATCCCTGAGGCCGTCGTTATCTGTATCCACGAAGGAACCATCGTCCCCGCCCCAGAGCGGGTCGCCACCAAGAAGGACCTCCACTCCATCGCCTGCCCCTCCCCCGTCGGTGTCCGGGTCGGTTGGATCGAGGCCCTGCTGCCCGTACTGGGTGGAATTGTAGTCAAGGTAATACTCCTCACCGTCGAGGAGTCCATCGCCGTCGGTATCCGGGTCGAGCGGCAGGGTCTCCAACTGAAGGGCCTCCACCCCATCGGGGATCATGTCCCCGTCAGTGTCGTTGTTGAGCGGATCGGTGTACCAATCGTACACCTCGGCCCTGTCGTTCAGGCCGTCCCCGTCGGTATCCGTATTCAACGGGTCCGTCAGATGGATGTTCACCTCATCACCATCCGTGAGCCCGTCATCATCGGAGTGTTTGTCGAGCGGATCGGTCCCGTATATGTGGACCTCTTCCCCGTCCAGAAGGCCATCCCCATCGCTGTCGGAGACGAAAGGATCGGTTCCGATGATGATCTCGTAGGTGTCGGACAGCCCGTCCGAATCCCTGTCCCGGATGGGGAAATCGTCCCTCCCATCGAGTGGGTCCAAACCAAGCATGACCTCCTTTCCATCCGGGATCCCACCCTCGTAACAGCTCTCGTTCCTGTCGGTGTCCGGATCAAGTGGGTCCGTGAGATATCTTCTCAGTTCGTCCCCGTCGGACAGCCCGTCCCTGTCGGAATCGGCCAGGCGGGGCGAGGTACCTATCAGGAGCTCCAGAGCGTCAGATAAGGTGTCGCCGTCCGTATCATTGAGCCGGGGGTCGGTGAAAAATACCATAAGTTCCTCACCGTCCAGAAGGCCATCCCCATCGGTGTCATTGGAAAGCGGGTCCGTGAACCACTCCATGACCTCGGCCCCGTCGGATATCCCGTCCCCGTCCGTATCGGCGTTTGCCCTATCCGTCCCCCATGACATCTCCTCGATATCCGTGAGCCCGTCATCATCGAGGTCCAGTACCATCTTTCCGTCATTATGGAATCCGGGGTCGCCCCCGTACCAGACCTCGGGCCCGTCCTCCACCGAGTCCGAATCCGTGTCGTTGTCCAGAGGGTTCGTTCCCCTCCTGACCTCATGCCCATCCGATAGACCATCCCCATCGGAGTCAGGGTCCAATGGGTCAGTGAACCCCCATGTGTTGGACGGGTCCGCCTCGCCGTGGTGAAGTATATGATCGACAAGGATATTTGGTCCATCCCATAACCCATCGGAGTCTGAATCACAGGAGCGCGGGTCCGTTCCAAGGTCCAGCTCAACATCATCCGTAAGGCCGTCCCCATCTGTATCCTTCGATAGGGGATCGGTGAATGATATGAAGATCTCATGGAAGTCTGTCAGTGTGTCGTTATCGGTGTCTGGATTCAAGGGATCAGTACCGTATCCGAACACCTCCTCCCCATCCCGGAGTCCGTCACCGTCGCAATCCGGGTCGAGGGGAGAGGTTCCGAACTCCTCCTCCTGCTCCTCCGTAAGACCATCCCGGTCGACATCGTTCAAACCCATATCGTCCCTCCCATCGAGTGGGTCCAAACCAAGCATGACCTCCATCCCATCAGGAACCCCGCCTCCATCGGTATCCATATTCAACGGATCCGTCAGATGGATATTCACCTCATCACCATCGGAGAGCCCATCATCATCACTGTCTGGATCAAGGGGGTCGGTCCCCTCCTTCAGGACCTCGTCTCCGTCGTCGAGGCCGTCCCTGTCCGAGTCCCTCAGGATGATCGAGGTGCCGATATCCACCTCGACGGAGTTGATCAGCCCATCATTGTCCTCGTCCCCATCCGGGGAGTATGAGCCGGTGTTCGCCCCTCTAAGAGTGCCGCCCCCGTCACCGCCAGTTGGGCCGAACACATACGGGTCGACTCCCTGGGCGGCATACATAGAACCGCCTGTCCGGTCCGGCGAATGTGGGGTAACCTCGAATGGGATCCATCCTATCGATTCGATGTATATCTCGCTCCAGGTATGCAGATGGCCGCCCCTGTAGATCCTTGATCCTCCCGCTGCCTCGCCAAGCGCATAACCCACAACAAGTCTGCTTGGTATTCCCGACATCCTGCACATCACCGTGAAGGCCGAGGCGAAATCGAGGGAGGGCCCTCTCCAGGTCTCGAACAGGAATGAATATATCGGGTCCTCATTCCCCGATCCGAAATTGGACATGGTGGAGTACACGTATCGGTCCGACAGGGACGAGGCAATGGCATCCGCGCGAATATAAGGCGCCTCATTCTCATACCCTTCCAGGAAAGAGGCGAGCAGGTCCCATACCTCCCCTCCTGTCATCGTCGGGATCGATAGATATATCGATGGCGTCGTTGGAGTGGAGTTGGCCAACAGCAGGCCCGATATGGTCGTGTTCGGTATGGTGTATCCCAGGGTGATCCGGGTAACCGGAACAAGGGTTGCTCTTGCTCCGTTTATATATGTCAAGTAGGGGAGATCCCCATGGGGGAACAGGGGGCTCTTCTTGAGCCCCTCCAGTCTATTATCCGCCGAGTAGACGGGCATCGAGCCCAACCAGTCTCCGTTCAGGTCCACTTCGACCGTGATCATCGAGATATTCGAGACAGGCGGTTCAATGGCCCCATAACTGTATCTCCATGATCCGTCTGCTATGATGTTGTATTCAAGGAGCCTCATATACCTCGGTTCGGATGACCTCACAGTGAACATCACACGGTCGTCCTGTAGGTGGATAAGCGTATCAAGTGCAGTCAACGCCCCGCCGTTTGGATCGAGCATATCGCTCTCATTTGGGTCCTTCCTTCTGAGATATTCCTCGAGGTTGGATAGCCCATCCGAATCCGGATCCTGATCGGGGTCCTCCAGATCATGATAGGATTCCCAGTTGTCATCCATGCCGTCCCCGTCCTCATCCACCATGATGTCGTGGAGTGTATCATATTGGTCCGGGATCCCATCGTGATCGGAATCCGGATCCGCAGGATCCAGTCCCATCTTGATCTCCAATCCGTCCGGGATGGTATCCGAATCGGAATCCTCATCCATTATGTTGGACCTTCCATCCTGATCCACATCCCCGAGCGGCGACATCCTGCTGGACCAATCGATATTGTATCCAAGGTTCTGGTTGTATCTCAGGGCCCAGCTCGGCTGCCGGCCTTCGTCCAGGCTTCTATTGGACCAGTATTCGAACTCCTCTCCGTCGTCGAACCCGTCCCCATCGGTGTCAGGATTGAACGGGGAGGTGGGCGATCTCTCTTCCCCGTTCAGGAGGCCATCCATGTCAAGGTCCTCGTGGATGTCCTTCAGCCCATCTCCGTCGGAATCTATACCGGGCGGGGAGGTCCCATCATCCGCACCGTCCAGTTTGCTGTGCATCGGGTCGACGCTTCTCGGGTCAAGCAGATTCGAGGCTATCAATAGAACGATCAGGACCAGACCGGCTGCCTTGTAAAGTGTGGAGAACCTCATCGTTGCCCCTCGGAGCGGAAGTTGCCTCTTATACTTGGATCGTATCCCTATCTAATAGGTATATATCTACGATTCAGCCCATTATTAATAACTTGTTGTACAGTATGATAGAAAATATTTATTATCACCATACCCGGGGAAGATCGGAAGGTCCCCCGGAACACCATACAGGGAACGCCGAGGCGTGTCATATATTTATAATGGTTATCCATCCCCTATCCATTGAAAGGAGGCACAGGGATGATAGATCGCGGCATCGTGCAGGATATTGTAAGGGATTATGATCGAAAGGACATCAAAATGGCCGTGGTGGGATCCCACTCCGCCCTGGATACCTGTGACGGTGGCGTGGAGGAGGGTTTCAGAACGATAGCATTCTGTCAAAAGGGCAGGGAGAGGACATATGCCACCTACTTCAGGTCACAGAGGGGTCCTGACGGCAAGCTGTTGAGAGGAATGGTGGATGAGCCGATCGTCCTGGATCGGTTCCGGGAGGTGATGGAGGAGAAATGGCAGGCCTGGATGAGGGACAACTCGGTCATATTCATACCAAACAGGTCATTCACGTCCT
>JAUVLN010000223.1 GCA_030600725.1 Thermoplasmatota archaeon
TTTGATCTTCTCTTTTATACGATCTTGAATATCATTTGGTAGGGCCTTCATTTCCTTGACCGCTCTTTTTTCGATCTGTAGGCGATAGCTCATTTAAATGCCTCATCGAAGTCCACGAAATCCCCTTCTTCTTTTCTCTCCTTCAGCATCTTGAGGAATTTCTCTCTTCGATAGGATTCTGCCATCTCTTTCAGAAGGTCATCGTATGTCTGACCTTTATGGCCCAGGTGCTTGATCATTTCCAGGGTCTCTTCGGTGACTGGAATTCTCTTTGTTGCAAGCGTCATTGTAGAATGTACGTCGTTTACAGTATTTGTAAGTTGTTGTAAATTGTGTGCAATATTGTTGAGAGGAGAAGATCGAGGTCTTCATTGAAATGGGTTCTCTGTATAATGGACGAATAGAGTATCTTGTAGGGGCAGGGATGGAACATATATGACTTCCTTAGCGTGCAATCCGTATGATGAGTTTAGCATGCAATTGTGCATGCCCAAGTCATTCTTTCAGCCGCTTCTTCCTTTTCTCGGATATATGAAGATAGTTGCCATCCGATATCAAGCTCTTTCCAATTCTCTTCTCAGCATCCTCTCGGGCGTTCCCCGCCACGTTCCCCCCTTTTCTGGCAGCATCTTCACATTCCGGGAATTCCTGTGCGTCCTTGCTTCTCGTGATCTCCGTAGTTACACGCTCTCCAAGCATCGAGAATATCAGCTCCAGGTCGTTCATATGATCTCGTAGATTCTCTTTATCCAACCCTTTCAATTCCCTGTATTGGCCTGGGGTCAGGCCGAAGGTTGCCTCCGAGATCTCCGCTGTGAGGATCGCATATTCTCTTTCCGATCTTACTCCCCTGCTTTTCCACTCATCCGTGAGTTCATCCCTGATCGCTATGCCATGGACACTTTGGTATGAAAATCACACCGATAAGAGATCATCTTGATTTTCATACCTCAGCAGAAAACCGAAGCCAAAGGCTGTTTTCTGCGATGATTTCTATCCAATCATCTGAATATCCTTTTTGCCTGTATATCTCCTTCATTCTCTTCTGTGCAAGTTCGGGGTCCTCTATCTCCCGGATCCTCTCATACCCAACACGGGCGAGCCAACGCTTGAAGGGTTCTGCTTTTTGTGATGGGATCGATTGAATAAGACTGAAAGCGTTCTCCGTATTGACACAATCAGCATTCCTTAGTTTTGCATCTTTTGCGGCCATTTTCAAACCGTGACAAATTGTCACGAGTTGAGGTTCTCTTTGTTTCAGTTTCCTCCAATATGCCAGTTCATCTTTGCTTCCGATCAGAACTGAAATAATATCCGACACTGAGTAATACCATTCATCTTCAAACCATATCCTTCTAATTGATTTACCTTGAAACACCACCAAGGCTTTCCTACCCTCATCTTCAGATCCCATGAGCCCACCTTCTGTTCTATCACGCCTTAACCCATTGATGTTCTTAATAGGCCTCAAGGGAGAGGGGGGTGCATGAATTAGAATGGTATCTTCATTGAGCACATTTGTTTGATGAGTTTCTCATGGAGTTCATAGTTGTGAACATGATCAACTGGCCCATGATCGGTCAAGCGGGATCCATCCCTTTTCAGGTTTCATGATAAATAGAAAGCATTATAATGTCTAATTACGATTATCATAATCATGATTGAACAATTTATTAACCGGGTCGAGGAATTGAAATGGCTTGAAAGGGAGAGTTTAAAAGGGAATGCATTTCTGGTCATTTACGGCAGGAGACGGGTTGGTAAGACCGAGTTGATAAAGAGGTTCATCAAGGATAGGAAGCACGTTTATTTTCTTGCCACAAGGTCGTCCGATCGGGACAATATTGAAAGCCTCCAGAGGGAGATGGCAAGATCGCTCGGATCAGGCCTGTTCATGAAGGCCGATCTGGGCTCATGGGAGGAGCTCTTTTTGGAATTCTCTGAAAGAGCTGAAGATGGGACCATTGTCGTGATCGATGAGTTTCCGTACCTCATCGAGATCGATCCGGCGATACCGTCGATCTTCCAGAAGATCTGGGATGAGATACTCTCCTCCAGGGATATTATGATGATCCTGAACGGTTCCTCGATAGGTATGATGGAAAACCACGTACTTGGATACAAGAGCCCTCTCTACGGAAGAAGAACCGGACAGTGGAAGCTCAAACCCTTTCACTTCAAGGATATCTCAGGTTTCTTTCCGGGCACCAGCTTCGAGGAAAGGCTCAGATATTTCTCATTTCTGGACGGGATCCCGCATTATCTGAAAATGGCGGATCCCCACCTGGGAAGCAGACGGAACATGAGGGATCTACTGTTCATGAAAGGATCCTATCTATTTGACGAGGCCGAGAACCTTCTGCTGCAGGAGGTGAGAAGACCCCATAACTATTTCTCTGTGCTGAGGGCGATCGCCGAGGGAAATCGGAGATACGGGGATATCTGTAATCGCACCCGCTTCTCCAAGTCCAGCCTCTCACAGTATCTTTCGAACCTCGAGGAACTGCACGTGATCAGCAGGGAATATCCGGTAACCCAGAGGAAGAAGAGCAGGAACGCGCTATACGATCTCACCGATAACTATTGCCGGTTCTGGTTCCGTTTTATCTATTCGAACAGGGGCGCACTTGAGGAAGGACGGATCGATGATGTCCTTGAGGCGGAGAAGCAGGATCTTATTCATCACGAGTCAAGGGTATTCGAGGACGTTTGTGCACAGCTCATGTGGGGCCTGGAGACGGATCTCGTCAGGGTGGGAAGGTGGTGGGAGAGGAGTGAGGAGATAGATGTGGTCGGCCTGAAAAGGGACGGATTGATATTGGGGGAGTGCAAATGGTCCAAAAAGAAGGTGGATGAGAGGTTATTAAAGGACCTTGAGGAGAAGGCCGCGCTTGTCCACGAGGAGAACGTCAAGTATTATCTCTTCTCCAGGTCCGGTTTTACAAAAAATTGTATGGAGATCTCCGATCAAAGGGATGATGTAGTTCTCATCGGTCCCGCTGAACTCGAACGGTTTTGAAAAGAGGGCGGAGATCCTCACTTCAAAGGGTTGAATGGGGTCCCCGTTGTTTGATGGAACTGAGATGAGTTTCGCATTGGGTTCATAGTTGCGGACATGATTCATTGGGACCATGATCTTTGAACTATATAGAAGTTAAAGAAGGTGAATACAGGTTGGGGGTGGCGGGGAGAATAACGGATCCCGAAGGGATTGGGGGGACGGAACTTATATTACAATATAATGTGGATTATACACGACAATAAAATTTAATTATTGTGGAATATAATAATAAATAATATATTTATATTGATGAACATATTACACAATATGGAAAATGGTCTTGAAAGCTACATGGCAAGCATCAATCCCTGGTGGTTGACAGACAGGGTCGATAGCGCCGAGGGAAAGATCAAAAGGGAGGATCTGGGAGATATCCTGGAAGACATGGGGTTGAACAGGATAATTCAGTTGCTTGGTCCCAGGAGGGCAGGGAAGACCACCATGATGTATCTCATCATGGATCATCTCCTATCACAGGGGGTCCAGACAAGAGATCTACTCTATCTATCCCTCGACGATCCCGTCCTTCAGACCATCTGTGAACACCCTATCTCCGATCCGATAGATCGGTTTCTGGAAAGGATAGCAGGAGAGGGTACCAAGTACGTTTTCCTTGATGAGATCCAGGATATCGATGGGTGGTACAAATGGCTAAAGGGGTATCATGATCGGAAGACCGGATTGAAGTTCATCATATCCGGATCATCAAGTTTGAGACTGCAAGAAGAGGCGAACACCTACCTGAGGGGGAGGGTGATCTCTTTTGTTTTGTACCCTCTCTCTTTCAGGGAATTCGTCGAGATAAGCGCAAATGAAGCTCCATCGCCTCATTTCAAGGATGGACAGGTAGAGCTGTTGAAGGGATATTCCTCCATCTCCCGTCTCCTTGATGAGTATCTGATCGTGGGAGGTTTCCCCGAGTGGTTTGAGATCGACCCCAGGATAAGGAAACCTGAAAGATGGTTCCGGATGCTTTATGAAGACGTACCAAAAAAAGCCTTTTACGAGGATGTTGTAAAACGGTTCAACATACGAAACCCGAAAGCCATGGAGGTCCTTTTCGCATTTATTGCCCAGAACCAGAGCCGGGTCCTCTCCTACGAATCCATGAACAGGGTGGTGGGGCTCGACAGGGCTACCCTTC
>JAUVLN010000170.1 GCA_030600725.1 Thermoplasmatota archaeon
GGGTTCCTGCAGGAGTAGACGATGAAATCCACCCTGTCCTTCAGCCTCTCCATCAGATTGGAGAAGTACGTGGAGGAGCCCCCTTGTCGGGGCAGGTAAACCGGTGCGCCGATCAGCACCTGCGGCCTCTTGCTCTTCTTCCTAGCCATCTGATGTTCCCCAAAACGGGTCCGGGACCCTTTCGATTTTACGAAGTTGAGTTCTGTATCCCAACTTTGACAGATATAATATGATCCGAACGAAGTCAATGTTGGGAGAGGCCTCACTTTGAGACTCATCTGTACTCATATGCCAAAGTTAGGCTGTATATAAGGTGTTTGGTCGTTCCTCTCCATGGTCTTCCAGACAGTATAAGTTATTTACACAATAGAGCATTCGTCCATTCATCAGCGAGGGTGAAAAGAGTGATCGATGGCAGGCTGATCATATTGATGTCCGTTCTTGGTATACTCATAGTCCTGATATGGTGGGCATACCGGCTCAGCACCTTCAGGAAGAAGAGGAGGAAGATAGATCTCCTATCCGAGGACATCGGAAAGATGTATGCCGACGGCGTCAAGAATGCCCACGCTCAGAGCAGGCCCGGACCGGAGATCCCGGAGGGAAACCTGCTGGTTCTGTTCCATCATGGGAACCGGTCCCCCTGGAAGAGGACCTTCAACAGGGCCCTGAAGGAAAAGGGGCACGGAATGGTCGTATCCACCTCAAATCCGGAGGAGGTGAGATCACAGTACAAGGGCGATATACGGATCGTGTGGCTCAACAGGTCCACCGCAGTAAAAGCCCGACGTTCTGTCGTTGTGGTGAATCCCACAAACCTGTCCGGGGTCATCAACGAGGTGGACACCTTCTTCGTGGAAGGGAAACGGAAGGGCGTGATACTTCTGGACGGGTTCGAGGACATACTCAGGTCCAACGACGCCTCGAGGGTCATCAGGTTCCTCAATGCGATGAGGGACAGATGCGTGGGGAACGACCTGTCGCTGATCGCCCCCCTCAGCTACAAGGCGGTCCCGCAGAGGGTCAGGAGCCAGATAGAGGAGTCCTTCGATACGGTGGTTATATGAATGTGTTCGATGCCCATGGGGACACCAGGCTTCCAAGAAAACTGACCGTTGAGAGGAAGATCCTCCTCCACCTCTTCAACTATCAATCCATGGAGATGGAGTTCGAGGTCCCGCAGGCGGTAGTGCAGGACGGTATCGCCGCGGCGGTCAATATCAGAAGGGACAACATCCCCAGGACCATCAAGAAGCTGAAGGAGGAGGACCTGATATACGATGTCCTCAAGAGGATCAAGGGAATGCCCAGGAAGAGGAAGGCATATTTCCTCACAGAGATGGGAGAGCGTTCGGTGGAGGAGATCCTGGGCTCGTTCAGGTCCAGATCGATCTACCTGCAGCTGGGGGACGGAGGTGTCCGGCAGATATACCTGGAGGAGGTCTCTGATTACCTGAAGGTGAATATTTCCCTTCTTGAGATATACAACCTCCTTGACGATGACGGGAGGCTCCGGGAGAATGGAGTGAGATCATACCTATCGGGGAGATCCGATCCTTCAATTGGATATCAGAGGGGAAACTTCGTCTCCTTCCTGCAGGACGTACCCATGCCCAAGAGGTTCTGCGGGAGGGCCCAGGAGCTGGGCGTGATCGATAAGTGGGTCCGCGGTGAGGGGTCCTCCGTGATGTCCGTAACCGGCATCGCGGGGATCGGGAAGACGACGCTTGCAGCCAAGGCGGCCACGGACCTGGAGGACCGGGCCCATATCTTCTGGTACAGGTTCCACAGGTGGGATTCGGTCCGCAATGTCCTGTATTCCATCTCCCGATTCCTGGAGGAGATGGGAAGAAGCGGGTTCAGGTCCTACCTGGATAACACACAGCGTCTCGACATGAAGGACCTGTATCCGATCCTCGAGGGGAACCTGATGGAGGGCCCCATCCTGATGGTGTTCGACGATTTCCAGAGGGCGGCGGATGACATCGTGCAGCTCTTCGTCCTCCTGAAGGACATGCTACCCGCGACCTCCGGCATCAAGATAATGGTTGTGGGAAGGCAGGTGTTCCCCTTCTACGACCGGTCTGACGTGGTGGTCAAGGGTATGGTTCAGGAGCTCTTTCTGGAGGGATTGGACGAGGAGAGCTGCCGCTCCCTTATGAAAGTCAAGGACCTGAACGATGAGCTGTTCAAGAAGGTGTACCTGATAACCAAGGGGCACCCGCTCTTCGTTCAGCTCGTAACCACAGGTCAGGAGCTGCGGGACCAGAAGGATATCAAGCGGTATATCTACGAGGAGATCTTCAAGAAGCTGGAGGAGAAGGAGAGCCTGTTCCTCCAGATAGCATCCGTCTTCAGATACCCTGTACCCTCCGCCGCTTTCTTCATGGAGGAGGGCCTCGATTTCACCCTTCTCGACCGCCTCGTGGAGAAGAACCTCCTGCAGGAGATCTCCTACGACGAGTACGAGGCCCACGATCTGATCAAGGAGTTCTTCTACAACCGGCTCACGCCCAAACAGAGGACCGGATACCACATGAGGGCCTCGGAGCATTACATGGAGGTGGGTACCAACCGCTCCACGGTGGAGGCGATGTACCATCTGACCATGGGCGGGGAACCGGTCAAGGCCCTCAAGCTGGCAGCCACATACGGTGACCTGGTGATATCCAAGGGATATACGGAACAGTTCGCATCCGTCCTGGACCTTCTGAACAGGGAGGTTTCCGAGAAGAAGAACGATTACCTTGCGATGACGAGGCTCCTCACCGGAAGGGTCCAGATGATCATGGGCCACTGGGACCGGGCCCTCTCGGAGCTCAAGAGGGCCTCCGCCATCGCGGAGGCCGAGAACAGGCCCGATATCGGGGTAATGGCCAATCTCAACATCGGTGTGATAGAATCCAGGCGGGGGAACAGGGATGGGGCCGAGAAGAGGCTCAAGAGGGGGTTGAAGATGGCGAGGAAGCTCAGCGACAGGGAGAAGATCTCCAGTGCGCTTCAGGCCATCGGTGAGCTGTACTCCATCAGCGGTGAGTTCGATCAGGCCAAGAGGTACATGTCCGAATCACTGGAGATCGCCACCGACCTGGGGCTGCCCTCCCTGCAGGCCGCCTCCTTCACGGGACTGGGGATCATCTACACCAACCAGGACCAGCACAAGAAGGCCATAGGCCAGTTCGAGAGGGCGATAGCGGCCCTGGAGGTGACCGAGGACCTGCTGATGCTCTCCCGGGTCAAGATAAGCCTTGGAACCGTACTGGCAACCGTTGGAGACCACGACGAGGCGGTGACCAATTTCGAGGATTCCATAGAGATATGCTCCGGTACGGGCGATATCAGGCAGCTCGGTTACTCGATGGCCGGCGCGGCCCATGTGTATATAATGAAGAGGGATCTCGAGACTGCAAGGGAGTATCTCGATGAGGCCCTCTCCATCTTCGATCAGCTTGGGGAGAAGGTCAAGCTGGCCTCGATAAGGGTGGACTACGGGAGGATGTTCATACACGGGGGGGATCCGGAGAAGGGCAAGCGGGAGTTCGAACGATCGCTTGAACTGATAGATGAGATCGGGTCGTCTTACCACAGGAAGAGGATAGCCGGGGAGATCCGCGAGTTCCTCAGGTCCTGCGGTCACCACAAGGAAGCGGCCCGGTACAGGTGATCGATCCCCTTATCCGAACATATTGTTGGATGCGACCTCATCCACCTCGGCCGCCCTTCTTTTGAGCTTCTCAAGCGCCGATTCGAAGTCGGCGGCCGTTATCCTATTGCGCCTGTTCCTCATGGCGAACATCCCCGCCTCCATGCAGAGGTTTCTGATGTCCGCGCCCGTGAACCCTTCGGTTCTCGGGATGAGCCTATCGATGTCCACGTCCCTGGCGAGTTTCAGTTCGTGCATGTGTATCCGGAGGATCTTCCTCCGTCCCTCGTCGTTTGGTATCGGGACCTCGATGATCCTGTCGAACCTGCCCGGTCTCATCAGGGCCTCGTCCAGTATGTCCTTCCTGTTCGTGGCCGCGATGATGCCGATATCCTCCAGCGTGTTGAAGCCGTCCATCTCCGCAAGGAGCTGCATCAGCGTCCTCTGTACCTCCCGGTCCCCCGTGGTGTCCATCCCCAGCCTCTTTGCCCCGATCGCGTCTATCTCATCGATGAATATTATCGCGGGCCTTTTTTCCCGCGCAAGCTGGAACAGCTCCCTGACCAGCCTCCCTCCCTCCCCTATGAACTTCTGTACGAGCTCCGATCCCACCAACCTGATAAAGGAACATTTTGCGGCATTGGCCACCGCTTTGGCAATGAGGGTTTTTCCCGTGCCCGGCGGCCCGACAAGCAGTATGCCGTTTGGCGGATGTATTCCCAATCGGGTGAAGCTATTTGGGTCCACTATTGGCAGCTCAACGGTCTCCTTGACCTCAATGATAACGTCATCAAGGCCGCCGATGTCGTCGTATGTCGTGTCCGGCTTCAAGATGATCTCCGACCCTATGATTATGGGGTCCTTGCCTGTGGATAGCGCCCTCATCACAACCAGATTGTTCCTGTCCAGGCCCACTCTTGCACCCATGTCAAGCTCATCCGTCTTCAGACTGCTTGACACCGTGGTTATGAATATCTGTCCGTTCCCGTTCTTGACGATGACCTCCTCACCGTCGAGTACCTCTACGACCTCACCGACAAGAAGGGGGGGTTTCATCAGCTCCTCCAGCTGTTTCTTGAGCCTCTTTCGATCCCTGCGGAGCATGTTGATCTCGTCATAGGTGCCTGTGAGCTCCCTCTTGAATGCTTCCCTCTCAAGGTTCGAGGAGTATTCAACGGATCTGATCTGACCCTTCAGGATCTTGATCTCCTCCTCCAGTCCCTCAAACTCCATTGTCCTGTGATCGTTGATCCCTATCGAATCGATAGCCTTCCCCCTTTTCTCGGTCTCCGTCATTGGATATCAACATCCTGCCGCGGTTAATGTAGCGGCCCATTAAATAACCCTTCGAGGAAAATGTGGTCAAATGAGAAGTTCGCCGTCCCTCATAATGGTCCTATCCTCATCGTCGATCTTCACGATGATCGTGGGTGATCTGATCAATCCGTCCAGGTGTATCAGGGCCTTCGCATCGTCATCGTAGTTCGCACCGATCGCTATGTGGCATGTCGAGTAGACCTTTTCATCCTCCAACATGTTGCCGATGATCTCCGCCTTGCGGTTGAGGCCTATCCCCAGCTCACCCAGGTTCCTGCAGTTCATGAGGTACTGTTTTTCCAGGTCCCTGGGAAGCTTACCTTCTTCCACCCATTTGAGCGTCCTCTCCTCCGCCTTGATGATGGTCTCCTCAAGGGACTTTGCCTCATCTCCTCCTTCGATCTCCTTTACAAATCCATTCTTGACGCGGCATATTATGGGGTGTTTGATGATGATGATCCCGCTGTCGGAGGCTATCGAGCCATC
>JAUVLN010000302.1 GCA_030600725.1 Thermoplasmatota archaeon
CCACCACCGCCCTCCTGTCCCTGCTGTCCAGCTGAAGGACCTCGGGGGCCCTGACGTGGATATGATAGCCCCTCCCCCCGGAGAAATGGAGATATGTGTGTTCCGGCGGAAGGCCCAGGTCCCCAAGAATGAAATTGAACAGGAGGTCCCGAACCTCCCTCTTTACCTGGGCGAGCTGCTGTTCGAAGGTCATCGTATCCGCGTCCTGAAGATGGTCCGCATCCAGATCGAAGATGAGATCAGACCCCATCCACGTCTTGAACTTGTCCCCCATCGGCTTCATGGCCGGCTCTTCATAGTAGGCGACGGAGTAATATGAGTGCATGGGCACGGTATCCCTGAAGAACCTGAGCATCTCCTCGCTTCTCTGGAAGGAGATGTGCCTGAACATCATCTTTCCACCGAAGGGAAAGAAGCCCCACTCGCGCCTTGCGAACCTGAAGGGGGGGTCCACGTCGTTCCTGGAATAGTAATCCTGAAAACACCGTTTCTGGAAGATGACCTCCCTCGACAACTCCTGTTTCCAAGACTTTTCCATGGCTCTTAAAACACCTTGATATATACCCGATTTAGCAGTGGTTGTCCGAAAGTAATCACCCCCTTGTAACTACCCATAAAAAGCTTAAAATACCCCCATTGAATACTACATTCGCCCCCTTGGTTTCATACATCAGGTTTTATCACACCTGATAAGAAAATACACAGGACCAGAGGGGACATCACATGGATGCCCGGGTCCTTATCGGAGGTCGCAAGAGATGAAAGCACTGAGCAAACAGAAGTGGTTGGAGTTTATCGACGGAATGATCAAGGGATACAGCGGTGAGGTGATCGGGGTCAAGGCAAAGGGAAACAGGTTCCACTTCTCCCCCCTGGATACGGCTGCAGACCTGAGGCTGGATTACGACATCACGATCCTACCGCCCAAGAAGGAGCTTCTTCCCACATGCGAGAGCCTTCTGGAATTCGATATCTCACAGCCGTTCGACGTACAGGTGAACAGGGACGATCAGAAGAAGATCCTGGTTGGCGTCCATCCCTACGACATGATAGCCATCAACATGATGGACACGGTCTATCTGGGCACGCATGTCGACGAACATTACCAGACGCGCAGGAACAACACGACGATCATCGCATCCGATATACTTGACATACCCGACCGCGCCTTCTGCGGGAGCCTGGGAACCCACATCGTCGATACCGGCTACGATCTGCTGGTGACCGACCTTGGCGAGAGCGTGGTTATCACGATTGGTACCGACAAGGGCAGCGAGCTGCTGGATAAGTATGCCACCCTGAGAGACGCCACGGACTCCGAGAAGGGCGACGTGGAGAAACTTCGGGAGAGGACGGGGTCCAGCTATACAAAGGAGGTGGCCCTGGACAAGGAGAGCTGGTCCGGGGTGCTCGAGGAGAACTACGAACATCCGATATGGGAGGAGAACGCCAGAAAATGCCTCTCCTGCGGATCGTGTACGCTGGTCTGCCCCACGTGCGTCTGCTACGACGTTGAGGACGAGATGGAACTGAACATGACCAGGGGCACCAGGAGCAGGACCTGGGACGGATGCCTGCTCAAGGATTTCACGCTGGTGGGAAGCGGTGAGGTCTTCAGGGAGACGCCAAAGGAGAGATATCGGCACAGATACTACAGGAAAGGGGTCTACCTCCCCAATAGGTTCGGGTTCGTCGCCTGCGTCGGCTGCGGCAGGTGCGCAACACAGTGTCTGCCCGACATCGCAGACCCCCTCGAGGTCATGAACGTCCTGGCCTCATTCTCGATGGAAGATAAAAAGGAGCTCCCCACCCCCAAGGTGGAGGTGGACGGCATCACAGAGGATCTCCTGCTCCCGAAAAGCGCAACGATAATGCAGAAGCACAAGATGAACGACCTGGAGACCCTTTACACCATCAAGCTGGACAGCGGAAAGGAGCTTGGACATGAGCCGGGCCAGTTCGTGGAAGTATCCATCTTCGGCATCGGAGAGGCCCCGATATCGATCTCGTCATCACCGGGTGGTGAGACGTTCGAGCTTCTGATAAGGAGGCTGGGCGACCTGACCACCGCGATGGAGAGGTTGATGCCCGGCGACAAGGTGGGGATAAGAGGCCCCTTCGGGAATGGTTTCAACACCGATGGGCTCAAGGGCAACAACATGCTGTTCATAGGAGGGGGCTGCGGTATGGCGCCCCTTCGTTCCATCATCAACTATACCGTGGAGAACAGGAAGGATTTCAGGGATGTCACCATTCTGTACGGATGCAAGGACCCCGACTCCCAGCTTTTCCACAACGATCTGTACAGATGGGAGAAGATGGAGGACGTTGACCTTCTGACAGCTGTCGACTCCTGTCCGGACGGGCAGTGCTGGGACGGAAATACCGGCGTGATAACAACGCTTATACCCAAGGCAAGGTTCGATCCGAAGGATACGAAGGTCATTATCGTCGGGCCGCCGATCATGTACAAGTTCGTCATCAGGGACATCAAGGCCCTCGGGGTTCCCGATGAGAACATCATTGTCTCCCTGGAGAGGAGGATGAAGTGCGGCGTGGGAAAATGCGGACACTGCCAGATAAACGGCATCTACGTCTGCCTGGAGGGGCCTGTCTTCAATTATTCGGATATCAAGGACCTACCGGAGGCGCTTTAGATGAAACCGAGAGTGGCTTTTTTCGATTTCGCAAGCTGTGAGGGATGCCAGCTGAACGTCCTGAACCTCGAGGAGAATATCCTCGACCTCATAAACATAGTAGAGGTGGTCTCCTTCAGGGAGGCCATGAAGGAGCATTCCGACGATTACGACATCGCCTTCATCGAGGGGTCCATCAACCGGCCCATC
>JAUVLN010000030.1 GCA_030600725.1 Thermoplasmatota archaeon
GTCCGGTCCGGCTTCCAGGTTATCGTAACACCTGTCATCGTGCTGCCGTCTGGCAGGGACCAGGAATAATTCAGACTGTCCCCGTCGGGATCGTATGAATCTGCTCCCGTCAGCGTGATGGTCTCCCCAATGGTCCTGAGGCAGCTTCCCTCGACATCGATCATCGCAACTGGAGCTGCATTCTCCTCATCGGTGGGCTGGAATTTGAGGGGGTCTACGGCCCTTCTCTCATTCCCGGATCTATCCACGGCCGTTACCATCAGCCAGTATATGGCAAAGGGTTCCAGATCCGTTACGAGAAAGGTTGTCCGATCACGGCTGTCGATAACGGAATACGGGGAGAGGCCCGCAGTGCTGGCAAAATATCCGGACTCGACATATATATTATAGTGGTCGAAATCCACTGCTACGGAAGGGTACCAATCCACACTCACCTCCCCCTCGTCCACCAGTGATACCCTCAATCCCTCTATTGATGCCGGCGGATCTGTGTCCGGCCTCTCGATCTCCTTTCCAATGACCATGACATCATCTATGAACCACCCGAGTCCCCTTCCATCCTCATCGCTGGAACTTAGAAAGCGTATCTTGACATAATTTCCCAGATATCCCTCAAGATCGAACCTGACCATGGTCCAATCCACGCTCCCTGAAAACGAATCATCTCCCGTCCCTCCCAGCATGTTGACATCATAACCTATCCCTGGTGTGATTACCTCCCATGTGGTTCCCTGAAGGGCAAGTACCCTTCCACCACAGCTCCCCTCGGGGCCCTTGAAATCATAGGAGTGGTACATATACAGCTCCGCGGACCTCATCTCCTGAAGATCTATCCAATCGCTCTCCAGAATGGAGGAGCCGGCCCCCTCGAATCCGGGTCCACCGTTCCATCCCTCACCCCCACCGAACCAGAAGACCGAATTACCCGAGGGGGTTGGAGGTACCACGGATAGGTCATGCACACCCCACCCGATGTCACCTGTATGGTTCGTGGACCATCCGTACATCGAATCCACATCCTCCAGGAACACCGTTCTCCTTGACCAGATCGAACCGCTTTCCTCATCCTGTAGGTCCCCGGCGACAACCAGCGAGACCTCAACCGAATAGTTGCCCACTACCGAGGGCGTGAAGATCACCTCGTGTGCCTCTCTCTCCTTCCCCTCCAGGGTTATGATATCCCTGACTATATCATCACCCAACGGGCCCATTACGGAGATGTTCAAGAAGGTATCATCGGGAAGGGTCAACCCCCGGTCCAGGGTGATCACATCGAATCGGCACCTCTCCCCGAGCGGGGCGATGCCGGGGAGGGCAAGGGGTTCCATTGATATGGATATCTCGGGTTTCCGGACACCCTCGATCGAGAGCGAATCGAGGAAGAGACCGTTGTCCTCGAATCCGTCATCGTTATCCTTCAGATGAAATCGAATGTGCACCTCTTCACCCAGATGGTCCGAGAGGTCGAATTCCTCCAAAACCCACAGGAAATCCGTATCGTTAGCGTATGTTTCAACGATCCGCCAGATGATTCCGTCCCTGGATGTCTCCAGCGTGCAGACGTCACCCGTATGAGCGGTGCCGATCTCGTTAACGTCGTCGGTATCGTAATAGGTCAGATCGTACCAGCAGAGGAATGACAGCGAAAGGGACTGAAGATCGGAGCCGTCCACCACGGGTAGTGTGAGGTAGCAGTCGGACCCCATCTTATATGTGGAATTCAGGGGAGCGCCCCAGCATCCGTCCCCCTCGGCAGGGCCTGTCGGGCCGGGGTTTCCTGGTTCACCACCACCTGGTGTGCCCCACTGCCAGACATCCATCATTCCCGAATGTGTGAATCCGCCATCATCCAGATCGAGATCGTAATCCAGCCGGATATCAGGTTCACCCACGGCCGGAAATATCGCTACTGAGGCGAATATCATGAAAAGGGCTGCTGGAATCGCTTTTCTGTACATCGCCATTCGAAAGCACCTGCGTTGATTACGGCCGGTTCATAAGATGACCCGGTGATATTTATAACCTTTATAGACAAAATTATCCCTATCTCACACGATCTAACCCGGAAGATATCCCTCGAGAAGCTTCAGCCCCTCGGTTGCAGGCGACTCCAGAAAAACATCCGTGATCGAACCGGTGTACATCGTCGAATAGGGATTTATCTCCACTACCTTGCCTCCGTTCCTCTTGACGATCTCCGGTATCATCGCTGCGGGATAGACGATACCGGACGTTCCCACAACGATTATCGCCCCGGCCATCTCGGCATTCATCAGTGCCCTGGTAAGGACCATCTCGGGTAGACCCTCTCCGAAGAACACTATGTCGGGCCTCTTCCATCCCCCGCATCCACATCTCGGGGAGAAAGATCTCAGGTCCCGCAGCTCCTCCTTCCCTCCACATCCGGTACAGATGATATCTCTGGCGTTTCCATGAAGCTCGATAACATCCCTGGCCCCTGCAGCCTGATGCAGCCCGTCGATATTCTGGGTGATTATCGGTCCGATGGTCCCCCTCTTCTCCAATCGTGACAGGGTTAGGTGGGCCTCATTGGGTTCTGCGGAGAGAGAAGACCCGATGATCTCTATGAGCATCTCCCAGGACCTCCCGGGATCCTTACGAAAGGAATCGATGTGGCCGTACTCATCGGGATCATACCTTTCCCAGAGACCTCCTGGCCCACGGAAGGGGGGAATCCCAGATTCTACGGAGATCCCTGCACCTGTGAGGACTATTATCGGCGATAGACCTCTCAACAGCTCTGCCGCCCCCGCGGCGGCCTTTATGAGATCCATTGTGGATCCTCCACGGCATCAGCACTCATAGGGCTCATCACAGATCAGCTGACCTTCTTATCATCATCTGCCAGGGGTTAATCGTCCTTAAACATTACAAACATATCTATCCGGATATCATTCAAACCTGACCGCAGTCCCGTAATAATGGTTGCATTTAAATACTCCACAGATGATTGACTGATGTAGGGGTTGTAGGATGAATCGGGAAGAGTACATCTATTATTGCTTCATGAAGAAGGCAACCGAGGACGGTTACATCTCTCTTGATGAGAGTGGCCTCATTCTGATACTTGAGGATAGGCTGGGGCTGTCGGACGACAGCATGGACAATGTGATGACTTTGGTGGAGGAAGGGGGAGAGCCGGACCTGACCCCAGAGGAGCTTGACACTATCAAGAACGATATGTCCAACCACATCTACGAGGTTGTGACGTACAAGGAGGTCCTCAAGGAGGCGGTCACCGATGAGAGCATCAAGAAGGATGAGTTCGACCTCCTTGAAACCCTCAGGACGATCAGCTCTGTGGAACAGGAGGAGCGGATGAAGATATACGAACAGGTGAAGGAGGAGATCAGGCACGATATGGAGCAGGACCTCAAACCAAATATTGTGGACAGGATCAAGACCCTCATGGGCTTGGAGAAATAGAGGAAAGGTTCACCTACCACAACATCATCATCCCATGTTCGATAATGCCTTCTCCACAAGGGAATGGCCTGTCGGAAATGTAAAAGGTCTTGGTTGCCAGGAGGCCGGCCATATATTCAAATGATAATGGAGTGTGAACCCTATGATCACCATCAGGGTATTGACGGAGGAGATCATATCGACGATCAATCGGGAAGGGGATAGGGACGAGAAGCTTCTCGGGATCTGTGAGATCCTCTCGAAAGGGATCGACCATTACGACTGGGTAGGCTTCTACCTTCTGGACCCCGGGAAGGAAAGGGAACTCGTGCTCGGACCATATGTGGGTGAGCCGACCGACCACGTGCGGATCCCGTTCGGAAAGGGGATCTGCGGACAGGCGGCAGAGGGCGAGAAGACCTTCGTGATACAGGATGTGACCTCACAGGACAACTACCTGTCCTGCAGTGTCAACGTACGATCCGAGATCGTTGTGCCGATATTCAAGGACGGCGACATAGCAGGTGAGCTCGACATAGATTCGCACATCAAGGGGCCGTTCACGAAAGATGAGAGCATCTGGTTGGAGAAGGTCTGCTCTCTTATCTCGAAGATCATGTAGATCCGCTGTAATCCTGAAAATCAACCCCCCATGCCTCACACACCTGGCGGAGCATCTTCACCTCCTGAGGGTGAAACACATCATCGATCAGGGCTATGGCATAGAGGTCGTTCACCAGCTCCTCCTTCTCCTCGAATGTAAGCAGCCTGGAGAGGGTCTCGATCACCTCGGGAAGGTGGTCCCATCCCTCGTTGATGAATGTGATCAGTGCCTGATCCAGTCCCTTCCTCCAGAGTGTCTGACTGATATCGAAATCGGAGGCAAGTTTCTCGGCGATATTCACCTCCTCCTTCAATATCATCGAATCGGCTGCGCTCATCGCAATAAAAAGGTAGGACACGGCCTCGGTAATCGATTCATCATCTCTTACCATCTCCCTATCATCTACATCCTGATTATATATAATCTACGATTGCTAATCCTTTGTCCCTACATTGGAAGGTGGACGGGCGCTACCCCTCATCTCTCCCCGGCCCCCCCTGAACAGAACCCGGTAAACGATCTCACCTTCATCTATTGTCATTTCTATCTCCCTAAGCCAGGACCTGTAGTGGCTAACCCTGATACCCTCGGGCGTAAGGGGACGCTCCGCCATCCCCACCAATCCCTGTTTTTCAAGCTCATCCAAACATCTATAACTTACGGATATGGGGACGTTCAACATGACGCTTATGAAACCAGCCGAACGGGGTATCTCCTTCGCTGAGGTGAGGATCCTCAGCTTGTACGAATCGCTGAGTAACTTGATGATATCACTATAGTCCAAAACACACTCATCTCCTCATCTTTCTCCCCCGGTTGAACAGGGAACGATCATCCTTATGTACTTTCTATTTAAAGAGGTTTTCCAAACCGGTGCGAAAGTTCGACATGCCCGGGTTCTTCGGGAGCCGAAGATCACATTTATAATAGAATATTCGGGCATGGGCGATCATCACACGGCTCCGGAAAAATTGCATTTTCGCATACCCGTCCAAAACCATTTAAACCATGGAATCAAGTAGATGGATTTACGCGGTGAAACCGGATGGAAGGACCTGTTTGCTCCAATGAGATGAGTGTCTATTTTGCCAGGTTGAAGGATGAGGCCCATCGGGCTCATTCAATAGCCACAGAATGCAGGACAAAGGGTTTTGACCCGTCGGATCAGGTGGAGATCCCCTTCGCAGACGACCTTGCGGGGAGGGTGGAAAAGCTGGTCGGCCCCGAGGGAGTTGCGATCAAGATAAGAGAGCTAGCCCCCAAGATGAGCAGGGAACAGCTATGTCTGAAGATCGCGCAGGATGTCGCAAGGGAGCTTCTCGATAATGACGAGGGAGAGGAGAAAGCCCTGGACCAGTCCACCAGAACGGGTCTGGCGATATTGACCGAGGGTGTACTCGTCGCACCCCTGGAAGGTATCGCAGAGGTTGCCATCGGACATAACCACGACGGGACCAGATATGCTGACATCTTTTTCGCCGGCCCGATAAGGGCCGCTGGAGGAACGGCCCAGGCACTCTCGGTCCTGATCGCGGATATGGTTCGAAAATCCATCGGTATAGGAACCTATATTCCAACGGAGAAGGAGATCGCCAGGACCATCGAGGAGTTTCAGTTATACAAGAAACTCCAGTACAACCCCTCCAACGAGGAGATAGAGATGGTCATGAGGAGATGTCCCGTATGCATAAACGGAGAGGGGACCGAGAAGGTTGAGGTTCAGGGAAACAGGGACCTGCCAAGGGTAGGTACGAACCAGGTAAGGTCGGGTGTGTGCCTGGTGATCGCGGAGGGAATACTGCTCAAGGCAAAGAAGATACTCAAGATCACCAAAGCCCTTGAGATCAGGGATTGGGACTTCCTGGAGGAGCTCAGGCCCAAAGCGAAGGATGAGAAGAAGGAACGGGACGAGGGAGGGGCGGATAAGGGATCGGACGGGCTAGAGGATCTGATATCCCCGGAGGAGGCGGGAGAGGAGCTTGACCCGCTGTTCGATGATGATATCGACGGAGAGAACGATATGAACGGATCCGTTTTCAGCGAAGAGGGTGACACAAGAACCATCACACTTACGGATAAAGGGATAGATCCGACGGCTGATGCCACGGTGAAGTACATAAAGGACCTCATTGCGGGAAGGCCGGTATTCTCCCACCCGTCAAGACCAGGGGGGTTCAGGCTCAGGTATGGAAGAGGACGAACCTGCGGCCTCGCTACGATCGCCTTGAACCCATATTCCCTCTTCATCACGGAGGAATTTCTTGCACTGGGCACCCAATTGAAGATCGAAAGGCCGGGGAAGGCAGGGGCCGTTACCACGGTTGACACCATTGATGGGGCAATAGTACTCCTTCTCAACGGTGACCTGATCGAGGTGAACGACAGGGAGGCGCTTTCAAAGGCCAGGGGGCATATACGGTCCATAGTGGATATCGGAGAGATCCTCATCCCATTCGGGGAGTTCGCGGAGAACAACCATAAACTGGTCCGCGGAAGCTACAACGAGGATTGGTGGAAATGGGAGGTTCAGGAGTCGTTGTACAAGAGGGACAACGGACTGGAAGACGATCACAACCCGTTCGCCGAAGCCCTGATCCTTGAACAGGAGACAGCCCTTATCCGTGAAAAGGAGATGGCGCCATTCGACTCCCTGAAAGAGGATGATCATTGGAATGAATTGAACGATAAGGAGAAGGCCAGGAAACAGAGGAGATATGAGGATAATGCCGATAAGGCGGTCAAGGCCTTCCTTGAGGAAGCCGCGATAAGAGCGGACCTGATCGAGGAGAGGATAAGCAAGTACTCTCCTCGTGCCCACATACCGAAGGATCCCAGGGACGCTTTCAGGATCAGTGAGGAGCTATCCGTACCCCTCCACCCGAGGTGGACCATGTTCTGGCATGATATCTCCATCTCACAGTTGAACCGCCTCAGGAACCATATCAGCGAGAATGGGTCCTTCGGATCGGACGTCCTTACGGTACCTGCCGATAGGGAGATCAAGGAGATACTGATAACGCTCTGCTGCCTTCACAAGGAGAGGGAGGGCAGCTATATCATCGAGGAGATGGGTTATCCGCTCCTCAGATGCCTCGGCCTTGACGAGGGGACCAAAAAAGGTTCCCTTCCGGAGGGGTTCGGGTGTATTGACAACGTCATGGATGCGGTATCCGCACTCTCCGGGGTGAGGGTCGTTGAAAAAGCGCTGACCAGGATCGGGGCCCGTATGGGTAGACCGGAAAAGGCGGACCTCAGGAAGATGAAACCTCCGGTGCACGGATTGTATCCGGTTGGCCAGCAGGCGGGGCCGCAAAGGCTCCTCAAGAAGACATTCTCAGCCGGAGTTGAGGCGAATACGATACCGCGATTGTGCAAGAATTGTAAGATCATGTCCCCCTATCAGTACTGCCCCGAATGCAGGGCCCATACGCTGAAACAGTCCACGGGAGACCGCAGGGAAAGGATGTCGCTGAATACCAGGGACGACGCTATCAGGGCTTCGAAGATGCTGGGATACCCTTCCGTGGATTCCCTACCGGACCTGAAGGGAGTTAAAGGCCTCATATCGAAGGAGAAGATCCCGGAGAGAATGGAGAAGGGTATGCTTCGGGCGAAACATGATGTGTTCGTTTTCCGTGATGGAACGATCAGATACGACATGACAGATATCACGTTGACCCACTTCAGGCCGAGGGAGATAGAAGCCTCCGTTGATAGGCTGAAGGAGCTTGGATACATCAGGGATGTTTACGGCAAGGAACTTCGGTCTGACGACCAGCTGCTTGAATTGAAGGCACAGGATGTGGTGGTGCACAACAAATGCGGTGACTACCTGGTGAAGATCTCCAGTTTCGTCGACGATGAGCTTGTGTTGATCTACGGCCAGGAACCCTATTATAACGCGAAGAAGAGGGAGGATATGATCGGCCACCTGTGCATAGGTCTCGCCCCCCATACCTCGGCAGGGGTGTTATGCCGATTGATCGGCTATACCAATGCCCTGGGGTGCTTCGGCCATCCTTACTACCACGCGGCCAAGCGAAGGAACTGCGACGGCGACGAGGATGCCATCCTCCTCCTTATGGATGGGCTGATGAACTTCTCAAGGACGTTCCTCCCCGAAAGGAGGGGCGGGCAGATGGACACTCCATTGGTCCTCTCGATGAGATTGGACCCTTCGGAGGTGGATAAAGAGGCGCACAACGTGGATCTGCGATCCAGATACCCCCTGGATTTCTACAGGGCCAGTGCAAAAGGTGTCAAGGTCAACGACTACTGGATGCACAGGATGGATACGATCAAGTCGCGGCTGGGGACGGAAAAACAGTACGAATCGTTCATGTTCAGCATGGACACGAATGATATGAACTTCGCACCAAGTATCTCCGCCTACAAGACGATAGGCGTCACCGGGAACAAGATCGACAAACAGCTGGAACTGGCAACTTTGATCCGGGCGGTGGACGAGGACGATGTCGCGGAGAGGGTCCTTACAACCCATCTTCTCCCCGACCTTATCGGGAATCTGAGGTCCTATGCACAGCAGTCCTTCAGATGCACTAAGTGTGGGACAAAATACAGGAGGATACCGCTTTCGGGCAAATGCAACAATGTACTCTGGTCCCCGAAACCCCATAAATGCAACAACAAACTCATCCTGACCGTCTCGGAGGGCTCTGTAAGAAAATACCTTGGTATCGCCCAGAATATCGCCTCCGCATACAACGTTTCCAACTACCTCAGGCAGAGGATAGATCTTATGGCAAAGAATATCGAAACGATGTTCCCCCAGAAATTCAAGGAGGCGACCCTGGACACCTTCATGTGATCCTTCCATCTGCGATCACACATGGAAAAGAATATAACAGACCGCTTGATTTCGTTTATTATGGTCAAGGTATCGGTCCTTGAGACGAAACCCTCCAGCGTCCTGGAAGATTACGGCAGGCTCATGGAACTGTCCGATTTCGATGAGCATATGGATAAGGATCTTGAGACCATGATCAAGATCAATCTATCGTGGACCCTCTTTTTCCCGGCCTGTTCAACGCAGCCATGGCAACTTGAAGGCGTATTGAAATGGATGAGGGAAAAGGGGTATGATAAAATTCAGGCGGTGGAGAACCAGACTGTTGTAACCCATCCGTGGAAGGGGGCATATGAGAATAAATGGCTTCCGGTTCTCAAGAGGTACGGGGTGGATTTCCGCCCGCTAACAGACGTCAAGTGGGTTCCGTACAAACCAAGGGCGGAGATGCTGGCCATGGACGAGCTCTTCGGCGGCAGGGAGGAAGGTCTGCTCGTGCCGGAGATGTTCATTGGAACGAACGTTCTTCACCTCCCCACGGTCAAAACACACGGGCACACTACCATCACGGGCGCCATGAAGAACGCCTTCGGCGGATTGATCCCAAAATACAGGCATCACGCCCACAGGAAGATACACGAGGTACTCGTTGACCTCCTCTCGATCCAGAAGGAGATACACAGGGGCATCTTCTCCATCACGGATGGGACCACATGTGGGGACGGAGCCGGCCCAAGGACGATGAAACTGTTTGATGGAAACATCATTCTGGGCGGTGAGGATCAGGTGGCGGTGGATGCCGTTTCCGCAAAACTGATGGGATTCGATCCGCTCAGGATCGATTTCATCAAAATGGCACATGACAAGGGGCTAGGAATGGGAGATGTGGACCAGATAGAGATCGTCGGAATGGATGAAGAGGATTTCCGGAAGAGGAACTTCGGTTTCAGGACCAAGCGGAGTCTGGTGATAAGGTGGGACCAGAGGATCAGGAAGAGCACCGCCAGATACAGGGGCCTCCACTCCTTTCTCTTCCACAGCGCTTTCTTCAAGACCTTTATCTTCGCATCGGAATTCTATCACGATTACCTCTGGTATCCGACCGTGGGAAAGAGCAGGATCAAGGGTTTTTCAAAAACACCGTGGGGTCAGCTGTTCGATGGATACAGGAGAGGGGATTATCCCGATTTCACCGATATCAAGGAGTGGGATCCCTATTGATCACAGGTGTTCACTACAGCCAACCCAGGGAAAACAGGTAATAGTAGATGGCAAAACGCGGGATACGGAGAAGTGTGATCGGCAGGAATAACCTGTAACGCATGCCCAGGAAACCAGAGGTCCAGGTAATTATCGTGAATGGAAAAGGCGTGAGGCAGCCTATCGCCACGGCCCATATCCCGTATTTTCCGATCAGCTCCTGACCCAGGGCGACATATCTGTTATCCGGTGAGATGAACCTGCTATGGTTTCGAATTTTCCTGCCCAACAGAAAACCCAGGGAGCCCGCAAGCAGTGATGCCGTACACATCGCCAGGAGCGCCCGGGCCGGATCCAGGTTTCCCGCCACGGCTATGAATATGATCAGATCGGGAGCCGGAGGTATCATGAACGCGTCCATCATGAAGATCGAGATGAATATCCCCAGATAGCCGAACCAGCTGATCAGGGAACCACATGCCTCCTCTATTGGGGCCCTGAAGAAGATACCCAGCATTATAATGGATATCAGGTAAATGCTCAGGGAGATCACCCCGATGGTGACATTCCTCTTGAGATCTGCTGATCTTCCCCCGTTCTCATGATGTCCGTTCATCCCATATACTCCATCCGGTTCGCCGTTGTAATGGGGGTTGCGTACTTAATGATTGCCAGATACAAACGGAGATCATAAGGAAAAGAGATCACGTTCTCAACTACAAAACCAATAATCTTAATATAACATCTCCTTTTGGTAGAAATCAGGAGGCTTTGATCATACACTCGGCAGAAGGTGAATGGAGTGAAGGTTCTCCATTGAGATACTGGCTTATCTCCATGAGGCCGAAGCAGTGGTACAAGAACCTCGTCATTTTCATAGGTATAATCTTCTCATTGAATTTCACCGATACAGGATCACTTATCACGGCTATCTGCGCCTTTGTGATATTCTGCGGTCTCTCCTCCGGATCATATCTGATCAACGACGTTATGGATAGAAAAAAAGATCGCCATCATCCGGAGAAGAGGAAAAGGCCCATTGCATCCGGGAGGATGGGTACGAATACGGCGGTAATACTGGCCATGTTCCTCGTAAGCATTTCCATGATCGGATCATATCTGATCAATATGGAGTTCCTGCTCCTGTCCATCACTTACTTCTCAATGATATTCCTCTATTCGATCATACTTAAAAGGCTCATCTTCGTGGATGTACTGGTGATATCCGTTGGTTTCGTCCTGAGGGCCGTGGCAGGATGTGTGGCCATCTCCGTTGTGATCTCACCATGGCTGATACTATGCGCTTTCTTCCTTGCACTGTTCCTGGCACTTATCAAGAGGAGGAACGAGATCGAGGTCCTGGGAAAGAAGGGTGTTGAACACAGAAGGATACTGAAGGATTACGGGGAGCTTGATCTGGAACAGTTCATCGCGGTGGTTGCCGGGGTTCTTATCATCTCCTATTCCCTCTACACTTTCCTGTCCGATAACGTTTACATGATGATCACGATCCCGGTTGCCACCTACGGCCTTTTCAGGTATCTCTATCTGATAAAAAAGAGGGGATTCGGGGGCGATCCCACGAAGATGTTCAGGGACAAGGGCATCGTACTGAGCATGCTTCTTTGGACCGCACTGCTCCTGATCATCCTCTACGATATCCCCCAGAACCTGATGAATTATCTTGGGGTGATTTGATGGGGGAGACCGTATTCGATCCGAAATTGACCAGATTGGAGATGCTCTCACTTGGGCTCCTTGCACTTATTGTCATCGCGATAACGCGGTTTCGGCATGATTTCACTTTGGACCCGTTCGAGGATGCTGCGATGCTGATGAGGTACGCCCAGCACCTGGCCGACGGTCACGGCATCGTATGGAACATCGGTGAGGAACCTCTTGACGGAGCCACGGACTTTCTCTTCATGGTGGCTGTGGCCGCCCTATACAAATTGGGATTCTCGCTGGAGAACTCGGTATTGATCCTCGCCTTTTCATCGCATATCCTCCTTATCGCACTTGTTTATCTCGGCACCAGGCGCATGTATCCGGGAAGGACGGGGATCCACTGGATCTCCATCCTTCTGGCCCTCTGGATCGTGATCGGGCCCGGATTGTACTACACCGAGTTCTTCTTCGGGACCACCGTATTCGCCCTTTTCATCGCCCTGTCCTGGTATCTCGCCAGCCGTATGATAGACAGCGAGTCGAGGTGGATCCCGGTGGCATTTGCCGTGGTTGGCCTGACGGCAGGCCTGATCAGGCCCGAAGGTGTCCTGATAGTTGGATTCATGTTCCTTGCGGTGGTGTTTAAAAGGGGCATCAGGGGCTCCTGGAGGATCATTGCGACCTTTTTAGTGATATTCGGGGTTCTGGGGGCATTCTATTTCCTCTGGAGGTGGTCATATTTCGGATATCCCCTGCCCAATCCATTTTACAAGAAGGGGGGTGGGTTCCTCTACATCCACAGCCTACTCGGGTCCATATCGAATGTGATCCTGTTCTCCGTCCCCTTCATCCCCGTCTACATCCTCGGTTTCGTCTATACCAGAGATAAGAAAAGGGCCATGTTCACGCTCATCCCGCTCATCGGGTCCACCCTCATGTGGGCGCTGCTCTCCGATGAGATGAACCACCTTGGAAGGTTCCAGTATCCCATACTGCCCATCATCCTCCTGTCATTTCCCTTCTTCT
>JAUVLN010000141.1 GCA_030600725.1 Thermoplasmatota archaeon
TGGTTACCGGTGGGGCGTTCTACGTATCCTATCTGGTCGGCATGGTCTTCAGGTGGAAGCCGACGCAGATCAACATCGCATCGGGTGCGGCCACCGCCACCGACAGGACGGTAACGGGTTTTGTATTCACCTTCCCCGCAATATACCTTCTGGCCTACTCCTCGCAGTACAAGATGTCCGGTGGGGAGCCGCTGATATCCCCGGAGCTCCTCGCATCCTCGAATATAGTTCCTCTTGCCATGGTGGCATCGCTGTTCGCATCGATGATGGGACTGATGTACTTCATCATCTTCAGGAGGCTGTGGCAGGTGGAGGACCCCCTGCCCACTCCAGGATTTCAGGCTTTTATCAAGCTTCTGGATATCGCCAATGACATCTCATCAGGTGCCGCCTCCCACGCGAAAAGGTCCCTCCAGCTCGTGGGCGCCTCTTTCATCGGAATGTTCTCGTTCGCGTTCCTTCGGGATTTCCCCCTCATGCGTGATAGAGAGCCGGTACTGACCTGGGCAATGCGTAATGTGGGACTGGGGGATTGGTTCTCCCATGGAAGGATCCACATACCCTATTCCTGGTCAAGATATACGCATTTCTCCTATGAGTTCACCGGGATCACCTTCGCCATCGGGTGGTTCATGAAGTTCAGGGCGTCGTTCATCGTCGCCTCCGGGTCCTTCGTCACCTGGTTCTTCATAGTTCCGCTTGTGGTCCTCCTGGATGTGCCCATCTATGTGCCCATGCTGGACGATGGTATAACCTCGGGTTTCGTTTCCACAACCGCATTTCCCCTGAGCTCATCGAATCCTTTCTATCCGTATATGCCCTACCAGGCCCCATCTTTCGCCGCGGCCCAGGGTGTGGCGAAGATCATCGCCATCGGCGCCATCCTGGGTGGGGGGGTCACTGCCCTCCTGAAGATGCTTCCCACCTTCCGAACGGTCGTCATAGATATCACGAAGACGGGCGGGAAAGGAAAGAAGGAGTGGGTCCCACGGAGAGGATGGTACGAGTGGCCAACATCCCACATTCCGATGATCGCTCTGGTCGCTTTCGTTGTGATATCCATCGTATTCACGTTATTCGGCCATTTCCCCCTCCTGGCCTCCGTGGTCTTCTCGGCACTCCTTGTTGGGCTGACCTTCGCCCTTGGGGCGATAGCCGTCAAGATATCGGGTGAGATAGGTACGACCCCGGTCTCTGGAACCTCGTTCTTGACCCTGTTGATACTCTATGGCGTCTTCGTGCTGCTGA
Organism: Thermoplasmatota archaeon; assembly: GCA_030600725.1. GTDB lineage: Archaea > Thermoplasmatota > Penumbrarchaeia > Penumbrarchaeales > Penumbrarchaeaceae > JAGLEG01. The sequence continues at coordinate 1,249 of JAUVLN010000141.1, forward strand.
ACTACATCCAACCGTTCCCCTATGGAAAGGGCCAGATGGTGCTGATGGCCCTTGTCGGGACGACGGTGTTCGGGTCCGCGATATCGCTCTCCTCGGAGATCATGTGGGATTTCAAGACCGGATTGTATGCCGGGACCAGGCCCATGCATCTGATCAGGGGAGAATCGGTCGCCATACTGGTGGGGACGCCTGCAGCTGCGATCGCAGCGGCGTTCTTCGCCAAACAGCTGGCAAGCGGCAACCTCGACCTCGAGGCGCCCCAGGCCACCGCCTTTGCGGTGTTCGTTCAGATCCTCGCAGGCGGAGAGGTGATGATGCCTCTGTTCTTCCTGGGAACGCTCATCGGGGTGTTCGTGGAGCTTTTGATCGGCATGGGGACGGCTTTCGGACTGGGGATGTACCTGCCGGTACACTATACGTTGATGCTGGTAACGGGAGGCGCGGCGAGGGAGATCTGGGAGAGGAAGTGGCTCAACGTCAAGGCAAAGAGGGAGGAATGGAGTGAGGCGAGGAAGACCCTCAAGCTCCTTGATTCGTATATGTTGATGACCGGACTGTACATCGGAGAGGCGATAATCGGGACTTTCCTCGCCATATATCTGGTGGCTTTCGCATAGGATCATTTATACGACCGTTCAATAAGGGCGTAGGATTATTTATACCGCCGGTTTATAAGGGGTGATGAGAAAGAGGTGGATCCGCTGGGGGGTCTTGGCAGTCTCCCTCATCGTGCTTATAGTCATTCTCTGGCAGATCGGGGCCAGTGGGGTTCTGGACGCCATGATCGGCATGGACCCCAAATATGTAGTCTTGGCCCTGCTCTGTTACTTCGGCGTCCACCTGGCCTGGGGCATCAAGTGGTATCTTCTGGTAAAAAAGAGGGTGAAGAACGCATATTTCCCATTCGTTTTTCTGGCGAACGTAACGGGTAACTTCATCAATGTCACCACGCCAAGCGGGCGCATGGCCGGGGAACCGGTAAGGGCAGGTGCGGTGGCGAAGAGGTTCAGGGCGCCGTTCCCGGATGTATTCGCGACCGCGATGGTGGACAAGATGGGTTTGACCCTTGCGATGATATTGCTGCTGTTCCCGATCATCATATTCGCCTACGGGGAGTTCGAGATGCCTCCCCTCCTGAAATATTTCCTGTGGGTGTTCTTTCTGTTCTGGGTCATGATCGGTCTGATCTCCTATATCGTGTTTCGAGACATGACCCGGAAGAAGGCGGAGAGGATGGGGACCTGGATACATTACCTCACGGCCTTCATTCACAGGGAGAAGCTCTGGTCGAGGGAGATACTGGTTGAGAAGGTCGCCCAGGGGCTGACCGGCTTCAGGGACTCGTTCAAGATGCTGGCCAGGGATCCACTTACACTGATCATAGACGTGTTTCTGGGGATGCTGACCTATCTCTTGAGGTTCTTCGCGGCCTACATGTTCTTCATAGCGATCGGCTATCCCCAGGAGATCTACATCGTGGCGACGGCAGTGCATATCAGTTTCATCATAGGATTGATCAGCCAGCTTCCTGGAATGGTGGGGGTGGGGGAATCGACCATGTGGATCCTGTATCAAGCAATGGGGGTGAGGCCAACAGCTGCGTTGACGGTATCGATCTTGACACAGCTCAACAGCTACATGTTCGAGTTGGGATTTGGGTATCTGGCAATGGTGGCTCTGAATATCTACTATGATGTCGATAAGATGAGAACGAAGAAAAAGATCACCCGGTGAGCTCCTCGCTCGTTCTATTGACCGTTTCCTTCATCATCACGTACCACGAGTCGATCCTCTCTTTAAGCATCGCCTGGATCGTTTTGGGGTCCTTTGCCTCGTAGACGTGGTAGATGCCGCCCCCCTTCTGTTTCCTGGTGTCCTTGATCACCATATCCATCTCAACCAGGGGTGTGACCATCCTGTAGGCGGTGGATCGGTCCTTTCCTATGAGGTCGGCCAGGTCCCGGGCGGTGGTGGGGCCGTTTTCAAGAAGCACGCGGTAGACGCGGAGCTCGTGCTCGGAGAGGTCGAAGAAGCACTGCAGCGCCTGTTCGCAGTGGGCGCCTGGAAGCCTGGGGAACGCCTTGATGTTCATATTGTGCCTTCTGTCCCTGCAATGTAAGGGACAATCGTGATATCATCGACCAGAGTGTGACTGTTCGTTGGCCGTGCACAGAAGATATGTCACAGGATGGTTATAAAGATGAGCGCTGAAAGCACGAAGATAGTGGAGCTGAACACGAGCGGATATCATAATTTCCTCAAGAATAACAGGGTTGTGCTGGTGGATTACTGGGCGAGCTGGTGCATGCCCTGTGTGATGCAGGGTAACCTTTTTGAAAGGAGCATGGATAAACTGCCGTCCGGTGGTGTTATCGCCAAGCTGAACGTTGACGAGAGCCCGGAGATAGCCAACGAGCTGGGCATCCAGTCGATCCCCCAGCTTATCCTCTTTGTGGATGGGAAGCCCGTCAAAGGGTGGACCGGGGTCACTCCTGCGGAAGTTATTTTCTCGGAGATGAGGTCCCACCTCTAGACGGGCAGCACCTTGCAGTTGACCAGGTAGGGGGATTGGACATCCGTCCTCTCCCCTTTCTTGACCCCTATCATGGGTAAGAGCCTTGCGGAGAGGGGTTTGTTCAATCTTATCGACAGGGACGCCACGTCGCGTATGGTGTTCTCCAGGCTCTTTGCTTCGGTGTCGCCAGGGATGGGGACGGTGTCGAGTCCTGTTCCGCATACCGATGAGTAGGAGAGAAGGTCCGGGATGGTCAAGTGGTTCCTGTCGGCGGATTCCGCAAGTCCCACGTCCTCCATCACCGGAAGCATCAGGCCGGAGTATCCACAGATATTGATTTCAAGTGATCTCAGGACTCCTGTGATCATCTCACATGCGGACAGCGTTCCGGGTGAGGCGAAGTGGCCATCCAGCAGGTTCGAGATCGCCAACGCAACGCTTCCCTCTTTTTCCAGAGATGGGGCCGTGGATACGTCGATCCCTCCGAAAATTATATTCTCCAACTGTGATAGTTCAGATGCACTGTTTTCAATGGTCTCGAGGCTCTGCTCGTAGAGTTCCTTAAACCTCAATCCAGCCTCTTTCAGGGTGCCCCCTCCCCTGAACGCATCGTACAGGATATCCCCGCTTTCCATGCCGATAGTGAATATCGGCGTCTCCTGTGTGTGGTACGATGCGGGGAAGAACGGGATGTCTGCGGGGCAGTTGGCAATTGAGGTGAAGTTGAAGTTCTTCAGGCCGATGCCGTCCAGTTCGGAGATCCTCAAACAGGCATCTGAGGCAGATCTAATGTTATCATTTTGGATGCCTGCACCGTAGTCCCCAGCCCATGCCGAGGCGCAGGTAATGTCGGTCCTCTCGATGATATCCGGTATAAGGCATATCGCGTCGGGAGCTGTTCCGGGCCCGACGCTCAGGAAATCTATCCCGTATCTCCTTGCAGCGTCCTCCAGGCCGCATATCGCATCAAGGAGGTCGTCCCCTTCGAGTCCGTGATCCTCGAAGGGCTGGGTTGATATGCGGACGGTCTGGACCTCTATGCCCATATTTTCAAAGGCCCTCTTTGCCATCCCGAGGAACTCCCCTCCCTTTGAGATAGTCTCCTCCGGGTCCCTTATGTTGACCCTGGTTCCCAGCGTTATGGTTCGGATCCTCATGTTCGTATCAGCATCGACTGACGATAAAAAGTTATTGCACTTGACAGTTCAGGAGGGTAGTTTGTAGGTTTCGATCAATTCCTCGTAATCGTCAAGCCATTCCGCCTTTGGGTTCCTCTTGAAAACAAGCACCCTGGCCCTATCATCCTCATCCGCTGCATTGTGGAATTTGAAGATGATTTTCGATTCGGTCAGGGCTGTGATCTCCAACTTCCCCCTCGTATGGGACATGATGAATCTAGCTCTTTTCGCGGGGCCCGAGAGATCGGCTTTGACCCCCTCGAATATGCTGTATCCCTCCTCAATGGGTACTATGAAAGATCGGTTCCCGAGGGTTGGCCTGCATTGGAACACATAATAGGGGCTGACGCCGATAGCGGTGAGTTTCCTGAACAGCTCCTTCAGCGTCCCACTGTCATCATTGACCCCCCGAAGAAGGGGGGTTTGGTTCATAATAACGGCTCCAGCCTGCAATAGGAGGTTAAGAGCGTCCATGGCCTGTGGTGTCAGCTCCCTTGGGTGGTTGATATTTGTTATGATGTGGATCTTCCTCTCCTTTATAGAGAACCTGTCTATCATATCGACCAGTTCTGGATCGTCAAGGATCCTGTAGGGATTGTAGACCGGTATCTTGGTGCCGATGCGGATATACTTAATATGCCCGATGCTTCCGAGCCGATCAAGCAGGTTCTCCAATATATCCGTATGAAGGGCAAACGGGTCCCCTCCCGAAAGCAGGATGTTCTCGATCTCCTCGTGTCTCTTGATGTAATCGATAGCCCTATCGAGATCCAAACATATCTCCGTATTGTCCTGATGGAATATCCTCTTGCGGAAACAGAACCTGCAGAACCCACCGCAAGCCCCACTGGATAGGATAAGCACAGTGGGATCGTATTTGTGTTCGACCCCTTTTGATACCGTGTAGAGGCTCTCGTCTGATGGGTCCAGAGATCCCCCGGTGTCCATCTCCTCTCGATCCGGTATGATGATCCTCCTTATCGGATCTTTCGGGTCGTCCCAATCTATCAGGTTCAGGTAGTACTCGTTTGCATAGAAGGGGTACCTCTTTGTAACATCCACCAATTCCCTCTTTTCCTCATCGGAGAGGGCATCGATCTGTTCGATGCTGCTTATGTACTTGGGGTCCATCTGAAGCACTTCCAACGATTGCAATGGGAGCGCACGTCCATGTTCGGATGCTCCCATACTTGATCCTTTATGTTTGCCGGATCCTATCACTCGCAACATTTTCATTGGGATTCATATATATTTATATTTAACTGGCACGGTCCTATC
>JAUVLN010000252.1 GCA_030600725.1 Thermoplasmatota archaeon
CACACCCATCAGAAGAAAGATCACCACATAGACAGGGAGGACGATCGCAAGGAAGGGGCCGAGGATCACGCAGAAAGCAATAAGGGCCGGGTTCTTCCTTCTGGGGTTGGTGGAATTCCATACCATATTGTAGACGATCGATACCCCTCCCGTTATCCCCAGAAGCACCAGTATCACAAGGTACAAAGCTCCCATTTCAACCTCTATGCCAGGTCCCGCCTCCAGAAAGAGCGTGAAGAAGTAACCATACAATATTATCGCGAGTGTCGTACAGAGACCAAGAGCGACCGCGAAGAAGAGCTTGAGCGTAATCCTCTTCTTGAGCTTGAACAGGAGGAATATCAGGAAGGCGAAGGCGATCGCCACGCCCACCATCAGCGCCGCGTTGAGCACCCCTTCGATGACCGTCCCCCCTCCCGTTGTCTGGGTCCTCTCCTCCGTCCCCCCCGTCGAATTCGTCAACGTCACGTTCTCCCTGTACTCCGGGATGGTGTTCTCCACCACCGTCTCGGGTATGATGGTGATGGTATTCGCACGGTCGTCGGAGATCCCCGTGAAGGTACCCGAGGTCTTCACGGTCTCCTCCGCGAGCTCCCTGGAATATCCGAAATCCTCCCACTGTGTAAAAAGAGCGATGGGCAGAGATAGAAGCAGCACGATCAATACCGGTGGGAACATCGACCACTTCCTATTCATCGGCTGCCCAGCTCGTTCTCCGGTGATAAACCTTTTGCGTAAACAGATATATCATTCGAGCCAATGACCCATCATGCCGAACGTAAGGGTGGTCCCAAAGGAGAACATGCTCTTTCATGCCACGTGCAGGGATTTCGAGATGGACGTCGACGTCCCCGAATCGATGGGAGGCGGAGATCGAGCCCCCCTGCCGTCCGAGCTACTCATGTGGGCGATGGGCAGCTGTTCGGCCAATTTGATCACAAGATACTTCAACAACCTCGGAATGGACTCATCGGGCATCGAGATCGATGTTGAATGCGAGAAGGTTGGGATGAAGCTGCGGGATTTCAAGGTCCATGTTTATCTCACCGACCCGGAGAAGAAGGGACACGAGGAGAACATCAAAAAGCTGGTCAAGAACGGTGTTATATCCAAATCCATGGTGGAGTTCTCGGGGTCCGAGGTCGATGTGATATATCCCGATGATCAGAACGCAACTTAAATATAATACCCATTTATGGTCCTGACCATGGACGAACGGTTGGCAATGTTCTTCGCCTCCCTTCTCGGGATCATCCCCTCCTACGGGTTACTCTACCTTGCAGTATCCAAGCTCGAGAGGAAGCTCAACGAGAAGGATACCATGATATCCTTCATCATCGGCCTCTTTGCGGGGATCGCGATCGTCGTCACACATCTGATATTCCTATACGATTACGGCCTCACGGCTGTAGCTCTCCTGGCGTCGATACTGCTTGCGCTTGGAGAATGCCTTCTCTATTACATCTTCGTGAACCGGAGGAAGTTCAAGAAAAGGCCGGATATCATCTTCATCGGCTTCTCCTTCGGCCTGGGTTCGGCGTCCACCTATATCCTATTCGTTGCCGGGAGGATGTTCTACTTCAAGGATGTCCAACCCAGCATGGTCCTTGGAATGGTCATGTTCGCCCTTGCCGTCCCGATGATCCGGGGGGCGATCGGATTGATCATAGCCAGGTACAAACTGCAGAACAGGGTGAGGTTCGGATTGGCTCTGAGCACTGCTATCCTGTCGCTTTTCAACATGACCGCTTTCCTGTACCTGTACTCATTGTATCTATGGCCCTTTGCAATAGCCTCGTTGATCGTGGGGATAATACCCTTCGGAATATTATATCGAGACCTTGCGAGAGCACCGGACATCACTCAATGACGCCCGTGATCCTTGCGACGTTCACCGCCGCCTCCCTTGTAAGCCCATCCCCCAATATCGTGTACCGTTTTGGTCTTATGAGGTGAGCCTGGATCAAAGCCTCGATGACCTCGTCGTCGGAGACTCCCAATCCCTTCGCATTGTGGGGGGCACCTATGGTCATCAGGGCGTCCCTGATCCCACTCCAGTCCCCCCCGTGGATATACATCATCATGATGGTCCCCACGCCGGTCTCCTCGCCGTGGAGGGCGGGCGTCTTCGCCACCACGTCGAGTGCATGGGCGAACATGTGCTCGGACCCGCTTGCGGGTCTGGAGGACCCGGCTATGGACATCGCCACGGACGAGCTCACAAGGGCTTTGAGCACCATCCTCACGGACTCCTCATGGTCCGGTTTGATATCATTGGCCCTGTCCATGAGAAGCTTAGCGGTCATCTCGGAGAGGGCGGCAGCGTAGTCGGAGAACGGCTCCCCCTTCAATCTATGGGCGAGCTTCCAGTCCAGGACGGCGGTGTAATTGGATATTATATCCGCGGACCCGGATGCCAGAAGCCTGAAAGGGGCCTGTGCGATCACGTGGATGTCCGCGATAACGCCCAACGGAGCCTTGGCCTTTATCGATTTCTTCCGTCCGTCCATCTCGATCGAGGCCCTCGAGGATGCTATCCCGTCGTGGGACGCGGCGGTGGGTACGGAGATGAACTCCAGGTCCTTCAGGGTAGCGACGTACTTGGCCACGTCTATGGGCCTCCCCCCTCCCACGCCCAGGATGAAGTGCTCCTCGTTGGCTGTGATCCTCTGTTCCACCACCTTGACGGAATCGTCGGTGGCCCCCTCTATCTGTATGATATCGGTTTGAAATCCCCTATCCTCCAGGGATCTCATGACATCCCTGCCTGCGATCCCCTCGGTCCTGCTGTCGCAGATGATCAGCCCCTTGCCCTTGAGGTGGAACCTCTCGCATACGTTGCCCACCTCGTGGATGGCGCCTTTTTTGATCAGGATGCCCCGGGGCATCTCCATGAAAGGGAAGTTCCTGAAATCATCGTTTGACAAGGGAGATCACCTGAGCTTGATATGATATTCTATGACTTAATTTTTGCTTAATTTTCCGATCTTCGGATCATAACCACTATGAAACCTTTATATTGCCATTATCTCATGATGCCCTGATATAATATGTTCCCCGTTGCAGATCTGCTGTTCGATGAGGAGAAGGAATATGATCTGTCCATCATCGTCTCGGATAACGTTGAGTTCATCATCTCCGTCATGGAGAAGGTCAGCTCCGATAAAAGCATAGTCCTGACCTCCAAGGGGAAGGACCTGAACGTGAGGGAAGGGGTCATATACTACACCTACAACAGGAACCTCGAGAACTCCATCTACTTCATGAACTTCATAGAGAGGCTGATATTCCGTATCTTCCTCGGGGGTTACATCGAGAAGGATATGGATGTCATTTTGATCTCCGACTATCCCTTCAGGTTCCTTCTTGATTTCAACTCATCGGCCATGCCGTTCTACCGTGTGATGACCAACCTCCAGGACAAGGTTGACAAGGAGGTGATGGAGTCACTGCTCAAGATACTGTTCGAGATCAACCTGGAGGGAAGGGAAGGGAACCACCATGGATCGTTGTTCATCGTCGGGGATGTGG
>JAUVLN010000322.1 GCA_030600725.1 Thermoplasmatota archaeon
CATAATGAGCATAGATGGGTGTCAAAGTGAGGCTTCTCCCAACATTGAAAGGCTCGGATTATATTAGATCTGTCAAAGTTGGGATACAGGGTGATCTTTTCAAATACATCGACAGGATCGAGGGTAGGGAGCTGGTCCGGCTTGATTTTGAGAGAGGGACCAAGATCTTCATCGCCGATTTCGTGATGAAACATGATAAGGGTTTTGATGATGTGAAATGGCCCAAGGGGACGGAGATATTGAACACACTGAGGGTCGATGGCAACAGATACACTGTTCTGATGAAGGTCAAATTACCCGGATCAAAGATGGCGAGTTTATTCAAGATCTTCGATCTCAATGTCATCTACGATCCGCCCTACCTGGCAACCGAGGACCTGGTCAAATTAAGCGCCATCGGTGAGAATGAATCCCTGAAAAAGCTCATCAGGATACTGGGTATGCTTGGAAAGGTTGAGAATATCAGCTTCACCAAAGCGACATTTACCGAACATGATCTTCTCAATGTTCTGACGAATAAACAGAAAGGTATCATAATCGAGGCAAAGAATAAGGGGTATTATGAGTACCCCAGGAAGATCACCACCCTGGAGCTTTCAAGCAAGCTTGGCATCAGCAAGGCCACAACCGTGGAGCATTTGAGAAAGGCCGAGATGAGGTTGATGAACAGCCTTCTGGAAGGGTATTAGGCAGCATCGATACAGGAAACTCATCTATGAGTTCCGGCTCATGATAATCGTACGATGATATCGAATATCTCACCTCGGCTTTCGCATTATTCGAACGATATACTGTGGGTCCATTCACGATCATCTCCTGGGCCATAGGTTATTAATTGGATATCACCACTATCTTGTCGGGGACACCAGTGGACATCAAGGAGAGCATTCTGGACCTGATCGGGAACACGCCCATGGTATATCTGGATAGGTTTGCACCTGACCTACCGGGTAGATTGGCAGCGAAGATGGAGATGTTCAATCCCTACAGCATCAAGGACCGTCCCATAAGCTACATGATCAAGGCGGCGGAGGAGGAGGGGACGATAACAAAGGATACGACGATAATCGAAGCAACCTCAGGAAACACCGGATTGGCCCTGGCGTTCATCTGCGCGATGAGAGGGTACAAGCTTATGATATGCATGTCGGATATCCAGACGGATGAAAGAAAACAGCTTCTCCGCGTATTCGGGGCCCACTTGGAGCTCACCCCCGCCTCCGAGGGGACCACAGGCGCCAAGATGAGGGCTCTCCAGCTTCGCGATGAGATGCCCGATTCATTCTACATAGAACAGCACTCCAATCCGAACAACACCAGGGCACACTTCGAAACAACTGCAGAGGAGATCTGGAGTGATACCGACGGGGAAGTGGACATATTCGTACCCGCCCTTGGCACCACAGGAACTGCCATGGGGATCGCAACTGCATTGAAGGAGAGGAAACCCTCATTGAAGGTGATCGGCGTGGAACCCGAGATAGCACCGATGATCTCCAGGGGCATTTTCAAACCCCATAGACAGGCGGGGACGAGCCCGGGTTTCATTCCCAAACTACTGGATAGAGAGAACCTTGATGGTATCATCACCGTCAGCGAGGAGGATTCCTTCGAAACCTGCAGGGAGCTTGCGCAAAAAGAGGGGATCCTCGCAGGGATAACTTCGGGAATGGCCGCTCACATTGCAAGGGAGCTGGCCGGAAAGGAGGAGAACAGAGGAAAGCTGATCGTTCCCCTGTTTGCGGATACGGGAGAAAGGTATCTGAGCGTCAAAGGCCTCTACGACCGGCAATAAAACTTATCAGGACCTACCAACTTGGAGGTCTGAACCTTCTGGTGAATTGAAATGAACCAGCAACCGGAATACGGGAACATATTACAGCACCTCGTCGAGAACTACGACATGCCCGACAAACCATCCGTTAAGGAGAATTTCTGGGTGAACGACCTCGAGGAGAACCAGTACAAACATCTTGACGGCCCGGTAAACCCCGACAGAACCGATTTCCCAAATCCGGAGGATGCAGCCTCCTGCATCGAGCAGTTCGCAAGGGATGCGGGGGCGGATCTGGTTGGTTTCACTCGAGTGAAGGAATCCTTCGTTTTCAAGGGTGCGGACGTACCCCAGAAATATGCTATTGTTCTGGCGATGGAGATGGACTACGAAATGATCAAGACCGCCCCTGAGCCACCGTCCGGAGTGGAGGCGCTCAGGATCTACTGGAGATTGGGACAGGTGGTCCAGCAGGTCGCAGGCTTCATCAGATCGATAGGGTATCCCGCAGTGGGACACCAGGTGAGGACATTTCTGAAGGACCCACCCACCATACTGCTTCCGGTCGCCGCCCAGGAAGCGGGATTGGGAGAGGTGGGGAGGCTCGGAGTGCTCATCACCAGGGAATTCGGCCCAAGGGTCCGGCTGGGAACGATCACAACAGATCTTGTCCTTCCACAGAATGAAAGGGCAGATTTTGGGGTGGATTGGTTCTGCGACCACTGTCACATCTGCGAGGAG
>JAUVLN010000253.1 GCA_030600725.1 Thermoplasmatota archaeon
GTATCCGTCGTGGGGGTCCACGACGACATCCGGAGCGATTTCCAGATCCGTCCCCGTGAAGATCTCCTCTTTTTTGAAGGCTTTCCTTATGATGGGATCGCCGGTCTCGGGGTCCTTGAGATCGTACAGCCTCCGGATCAGATCCTCGATGATATCCTCCTTTTCATCGGCACTGACGTTCCCCTGATGATACCTATTCTCATCGAGGACATAGAACCGTCCCGGCACAAGGGAGAGGACCTTTGTATCCTCCGATATGCCTGCGAACATCTTGCCCGGATCCTCTATTCTCTGCAGTCCCTCCCGCTGGAGCCAGACGTTCATCTGAACGTCGTGTTTGATCGGACAGAAGCCGTGGTCCGACATCACGATAAGAACGACGTCGTCCCCTTTCCTCTCCATCACCTCACCTATGAGGTCATCTAATTTACTGTAGAAGTCCAGGAAGTAATCGACAACCTCCGGATCGTCCTTGAAGAACCTCCCCAGCATGAAGTGGTTGATCCTGTCCGTTTCCATCACGTGTGCCAGCATCAGGTCCCAATCGTTCCTTTCAAGATAGTAGAGGATGGCCTTCTTTCTCGCCTCGAACACCAGTGGGAGCTCCTGCTTGAAATGGTCCAGGCTCTCCCTGGCCCTGATTGGATCCGTATCCATGACGTAGTTGAATTCGGAGAGCTTCTCGAGCTCCTCCTCCGGATGAACTGCCCCGTCAAGGGATGGGGCCAGGAAATCCGAGACGACAACGCCGTTGTATCTCTGTGGAGGATATGAGATGGGGACGCCCAGTGAGATGGTCCTCTTTCCGTGTTTCTCCAGTATCTCGCCCAGGACGGGTACCTTGATATCCCTGCTGTTGGGGATGTGCAGTGAGAGGTTTGCGTCGAACTCTGCGAAACCGTACACGCCGTGCTTTCCGGGTCCGCACCCTGTCTGCATCGCCGTCCAGGCGACCCCCGATACCGTGGGTATGACCGTGTCCATCTGCATCCAGGCTCCTTTTTCGATCAGCTTCTTCAGGTTGGGGGCCCTTCCCTCCTCCATCAATCTGTCGAAGAGGGTCTTGGGGACCCCGTCGGGCCCCAGCATAAACACACGTTTAGGCATGATATCTACTCCTTTGGCATGATAACGATCCCGCCACCGGCGACGTCGAGCTCCTTCACCAGCACGAACCTCCCCAGCTCCTCCACCCTGTTGAAATCCTCTATGACGATGGGGCCATCGGTGACGATGGTGAGCTCGCCCACCTCGTTGTTCTCGATGTGGTCGGCGTTCTCCTCGATCACGCTCAGGTCGGAGGAGTCAAGGCGCTTTTTGATCTCCTTGATGGTGCAGTCGAGCTCCTGTGTGGCGCATCTGAGGTGAAGCCTCTCTCCCTTTTTAAGGGGGCTTTTGGACATCCAGAAGACGTTGGCGTCGACCGTATCCGTTATGGTGGGGGTATCGCCCGGATGGATCATGACCTCCCCCCTCTCTATGAAAAGTGGTTCCGTTATGGTTATGCCTATGGACATGCCGGCGCTGGCCTCTGTGGCCTCCTGCTTGAACATCTCCACGGTATTGATGGTTGAGGTCTTCTCGGATGGGTAGAAGAGGACCTTATCCCCCACCTTCAGCTTTCCGGATTCGATCCTCCCCACGAGTATCCTCTTGGGGTCGTGCTTGTAGACGTCCTGGATGGGATATCTAAGGGGCATGTTCTCCCTGGACTCCCTGTTCTCGAAGGTGTCCAGGGCTTCCAGTACTGTGGGTCCGTCGTAGAAGTCCATACTATCCTTTCTTTTGGCTACCATGTCCCCTTCTATGGCCGAGATCGGTATGACGTATGAGGGTTCTATTCCGATCGTTGAGAGATGGGAGATGGTCTGTTCCTTCACCTCGTTGAAACGCTCCCTGGAGTATTTCACCGTATCCATCTTGTTGATGACGACGATGACCTGTTTGAGGCCTAGAAGGCCCAGGATGTAGGCGTGCCTTCTCGTCTGCTCCTCGACCCCCTCTCTTGCAGATACTATGAGGATCGCTACCTCCGCAAGGGATGCGCCGGTGACCATGTTCTTGGTGAACTCCACGTGGCCCGGGGCGTCGATGATGACGTATTCCCGTTTATCCGTCGAGAAGAAGGTCTGGGCGGTGTCTATCGTGACGTTCTGCTCCCTCTCCTCCTTGAGGTGGTCCATCACGTAGGCGAACTCGAACTCCTTTCCCGTGTTCTTCGAGATCTCCCTGAGGTCGGCGATACTCTCGGGGGAGAGTTTGCCAGTATCGTACAGCAGTCTGCCTATGAACGTTGACTTTCCGTGGTCCACGTGGCCCACGATAACCAGATTTATCGTATTCTGCATCTTTTCAACCCCCTTACATGTACCCCAGTGCGCGGAGCTTCTGCATCGTGTAAGTATCCTCCTTGTCCTGGGCCCTGCCGGCCCTTTCAGCGGTGTTTGTTGTTCTCAGCTCGTGTATGATCTTGTCTATTGTGTCGGCGTCCGAATCCACCGGGCTGCAGCAGGTCTCGCAGCCGATAGAGCGGTATCTCTTTCCGTCCTTGGCGAAGTAGAGGTCGACGATTGGGATGTTCTCCCTTCTGATGTACTCCCATATATCGACCTCCGTCCAGTGGAGGATCGGATGGACCCTTATGTGGTCCTCGTCCGACTGCTTGGATTTGTACTGGTCCCAGAGCTCGGGAGGCTGGTTCTTGTAGTCCCACTTGAAGTTGTTGTCCCTGGGCGAGAAATACCTCTCCTTTGATCTGATGCCGTGTTCGTCCCTTCTGATGCCCAGGAGAAGCGCCTTGAACCCGTGTTCTGCTATGGCCATTTTCAGCGCGTCCGTCTTAAGCGCCATGCAGCACTCAAGTTTGTTGGTGTGGCTCATTCCAGAGGCGATGGCCTCCTCGTTCCTTGCCACTATCAGGTCAAGGCCGTACTCCCTGGCCTTTTCATCCCTGTACTCGTAGATCTCCTTGAACTTGTACGAGGTATCAATATGCATCACGGGGAACGGTATCTTCCCGTAGAACGCCTTTCTTGTCAGCCACAGCAGGGTGGATGAATCCTTTCCTATCGACCACAGCATTGCGATCTTGCCGAACTGCTTGTAGGCCTCCCTGATTATGTATATGCTCTTCGCTTCCAATTGATCTAGATGGTCCATGTTATCACCTCTCATAGGTATCCCAGGCTCTCCAGCCGCCTGCGGACGTTATCCAGTTTATCATCCTTCTCCAGCAGCTCCTCGTTGAACAGGAGCAGGCGCAGGATGAAAGTGACGTACTCGCTCAGGTCGTTGAAATCGGAGCCTTCGATGCGAACACCTATCTCGTTCCCAAGCTTTTTGGGAATGGAGATGATGGTCTTGGTCTCATCCAGCTCGCGGAATACCTCTATCATCTCCTCCAGAAGCTCCTGATAGGAGGAGTCCCTTTTGGATGCAAGTATTCTCAGCTGTTTCCGGATATCGTCCGACACCTGGATCGTTGTTCTGTTGTCCGTGGGATCATCCCCATA
>JAUVLN010000133.1 GCA_030600725.1 Thermoplasmatota archaeon
AAGATGTCATCCACGAACCACATGTACGAAAGGCGCCGCTCACCTTTGGGATCATGGCTTCCATTAGCCGAGAAGACGATCATATCGCTCACGAAATACTGGATTATCCCGGAGGGTGAATGGATTACGGCCACTGGTTCCTCCTCAATTGGTGGTGGTACATCCCAGACAGTGACCTGTGTACTGGTGGAAATATTGAACTCATCGTCGTTGACCCAAAGCCGGATCTGGTGGGAGCCCACGGATAGGGTGACCATATCCTTCATCAGTTTGGAGATGACCCCGTCCAGGGAGCTGATCCAGGTGAATTCCAGCTGGTCTCCATCCGGGTCGTATGTACCCGTGGCATTCAGCTCTATGAGTTCTCCCTTATTGTATGATGACCACTCCTCCGGGGAACGGATATAGGGGTCCGGGGCCAGGTTCGGTTCAAGAACGGTAAAACCCACCAGGTTCCAGGATGATAACCCACCCGTGTCCGTTACGTTGAGCTCAACAGTATGTTCCCCTGGATCGAAGGTTGCCGAAAATTCCATCTGATCGGAAAGCGTGTTGTTGATCCCTATCTCCCTCCACTCGTACAGCAGATCGTCCCCGTCGATATCGAAGCTCCCCTCGGCGGAGAAGGGTATCTCGTCCCCGTATTCGAACGTCCTCCCATCCTTGGGATGGTCGATAATTGCGATCGGAGGTCTATTCGGCTGTATAACCTCGAACCTCACGGATGCGGACGAGAGCAGTTCATCGTCCTTCCACACCTCAAAAACAATCTCTTTGTTCCCCTCAACAAAGCTCCTTGAGAAGATCCTCTCCGTTGAATACACGGAAGAATACTTTTTATCTATCCATTTATAAGTGTAATCATCGTAGATCCCCTCGAGGGGGTCGAGGTCCCCCTCGAAATAGATCTCATCACCCACCTTGAATATCGACCCGTCCTTTGGAGAGAGTATCAGTGCATCGGGGGTCACTATCGACCTGCTGACCTCTATACTGATCGAGGCGAATGTCCTTGTCAGCGGGCTGCTCATTCCGGATACGAGGATGTTCCAGTGGACATCCTCATCCAGAATGATCGATGCGTTCTCACCTTTGCTGATATTCAACACGCCCCCTGGCCAGAACATATTCCCCTGCTGATAGAGGGAGAGGTTCTCGTCATCCAGGAAGAGAAGCGTAAGCCTGGTCCTGTCCCGGTATCCCTTCCATATCTCAATGAAGTACCCTCTGGGGTCCCTGTGGAACCTGGTGAGATGGTCGATATCCTCGGCCGATACGTTGAACCTCAGGCCGTGGCTCCTGTTCTGCACTTCTCCGTAGTTCGCCTGAAGGGGCATGGGATCCGGGATGGAGATATTGTACTCGAAATCCACAGGACCCACGATAGGGAAGGCCTGGACTGCCAGAGCGGTCTCATCCGGGGGACCGCCGATCGGCGCCCTCACGGTAACATAGTAGCTGAATCCCACCCCCACCTCGAATGTCGTCTCACCGTTGACATCCGTCAGATTGCCAAGCAGTGCTATGGAGCCGTTCAGGTCCGTGGCGGGATACGAGAACAATTTGATCAATGCTCCATCCACAGGCGTCTCGTTGCTGTCGAACACCCGGACCGTGAGGTTGGTTATTGCAGTATAACCCCTCGTGGCGCTCAGATGGGTATGATCCGGGTTCAAGCTTGTGAAGACGGTAACGGATCCCGGTGAGCCCTCACCCTGCGGGTTGTCGATCTGTCCCGAGTACCCCTCCCACTGGTGCCATCCCCTCTCCCAGAACTCGTTCCAGGCGTGGTCCCCGTCGTATGTGATCGTCATCACGGTCGGGATAAGTGCGATCTTCGCCACGGCGGCAAGAATGTAAGCGTTCTCCCAGCACATGCCCAGGTGGTCCTTGTAGATGAAAACGGGAGAGGGTTCTATCACATCCGGGATGCCGAACATCATGCTCTCCATCTCCCATCCGGTAACAGCGCCCACGGCGCCGTTATTCGTTACCTGGTTCCGTGTTCCGTTCCAGAGGTAGGTCTCATTCGCCAGGTAATCCTTCAGGAGGGGGTACCCCGTATCGTTGTTGTAATAGAGGTAGGTCCTCCAGAATACCCCGCCATCCTCGGAGAAGTTGAACTTCTGCGTATCGGGATTCATGTACTCCAGGGTATCGTATCCGAACCTGGGCATCAGCACGTACCGGTAGTAGATCTCCTCCGGCATCGTAACGTTCCCGGATGGGAGGTTGTAGGTTATCGTGGAGTGCTGGCCGTCAGTCAGATTGTAATCGGATATGGAGGCATATCGAACATCATCCGATACCGTGTACATCATGTGGACGTTCTCCCAGACCATCCTGCCCTCAACAAGATATGAATCTAGAAAATCGGCAGGCATGTATGCGATGGTGAAGGCGATCTCGTCCAGGTATCTGCTGTCCACGGATTCGTTCAAAAGCACCTCGGCGTACTTCATCCGGTATATGTCCCGAAGGTTCAGGAAAGACCACACGAGCGTATCGTTGAGCCAGAGGGGGGCCCTGTCCACCGCTTTCCGCAGTGTGGAATTCAGATCGAAATAGGGATCGTAGGGCGCACTCGAGGAGAGTTCGCCCGAACTGCCGTTATACTCGATCACCATATCATTTGAACTGTTGATGAAGAACGAGTAGTTCCCCCCGGTAAGCACCACCCACTCCTTGACCTCTCTCGTGGGATTGACTGCGGTATCATCGGATGTCCCCGTGGGTATGAGGATCGAAAGCATGCCCATGGTGATCATTATCGCAGCGATGGCCCTGGAATTCATACTGTCCGTCCCCCGGGTATGTGCGGAATGTAATAAGAGTTATAATTTATATTACAGATTGGTAGGTTCGTTTTCCTATCTTTTATATTTTTTGGATTTCCAATCCGCTTAACCATTTATAGATCCCGAAGGGCGTCATCCCTTTGAAAGCATCTCACACAGCTGAAGGAGGTCATCATGGTGTTTTTCCAGCATCTCCATGGACTCCAGTTTCAGCTCCCTGATGTTCCTGTCGGAGGCATCATCAAGGTCGTCATTGCCCGAGTCCAGCCTTGTCTGGAACCTGAAATATCTCCTGTCCCCCTCATGTGGTCTGAGCAGCTGTCTGAGTTGATAATCAACCGTATCGCTCATCCCGTCGAACATTATATTGAGTATTGGATGGGCCCACTGGGCCAGACCCCAATCCTTCGCTTTCCTGTAGGGGATCCTCCTCGTCAGCTCACCCGTTCCCAGGGAGACCATCATGAAATCGCTGGCATCCGGAAATAGGCTCCTTGCCTCGACGTATCCGCACATCCCGGGGTTGTTTGCATATACCCCGCCATCGATGAGGGAGTAGTAGTCCAGCTCGTTCTCGGTATCCAGTTTGAGGGGTTCGAAGTAGGTCGGTGCGGCCGACGCGGCTCTTGCCACCTTCGCCATGGGAAAGTCATAATCCCCGCTCGCCCTGGCCTTGTAGCTCCTGAAGAACCACGGGGTTCTCGCTTCTATCTCGTAGCTTGTTACAAGCAGATCGGTGAGGGCGTCCTTCAATCTGGAGTCGCCGAAATACGTCTCCAGGATCCCCTCTATCCCCTTCACATCGTATTTCTCATCCAGCAGGTTCCATCCCGATTCAAGTGTCCTCCATACGGAACGGTGGAATATCCGGCTCCCCTCATTCTCGAAGAGGTTCACCATATCCCTGGCGGAATACATCGCCTTACCATCCTCTCCCGGGATGGTCAGGCCTATGGCGATGATGCCACCTGTGGATGTACCTGTTATCAGGTCAAAACAGTCCGCAATTCTCCTTCCGGTCCTCTCCTCGATCTCCGACAGGACCAGGGCGGGAATGATCCCCCTTATGCCCCCTCCATCCAGGGAGAGGATCCTGATGGTATCTGACATTGCAATCCCGAATCACATTGGCTCAGGGATTATAAAGAACTTGGGATGGAGGTAGCCGTTTGGTTTACATGTAGAGATAGAAGAGCAGTGAGATATGTATTCCCGTGGAAAGCGACATGATGACGTAGAAGGTGATATGCTTCGTCTTGTGGTTGAGGATGAGCATTCCAAGCCAACCACCCAGGAAACCCCCTATCAGGGGAAAGAGAAATAGTATCCATTCCGGCACTCTGTTAACCCTTCGTTTTGCCCTGATCTTGTCATCTGCGAACAGAATGAAGGTCGTGATATTGGCCCCTATCAACCAGGAGATGTAGAGATCACCCACAAGAAAATTGGATGCTACGCCGATCATAAGCGTGAGCATTGCCCCGGCAATAAGATAGGTTACAGAAGATCCCTTCCTCATGACATCTCACCACCCGTTCATGTGAACTTTAGAGGGGTCGAACTTATCCCGTATCGGCTTCTCTTCTGCAGGATATCCTATAGGTACGAGAGAGAACGGGAGTATGTGGTCAGGGATACCAAGCAGTTCACGTATGGGTCCCATCCTCTCCTCCCTGGGATAGATGCCCAGCCAGACGGTGCCCAGGCCCATGTCCACGGCCTCCAGCAACAGGTTCTGCGTCGCAGCCCCCAGGTCCGCTGCAAGATATCCGATCCTGTCCTGAACCTTCATGTCCCCGCAGATCAGGACCGCCACCGTTGCCTCCTTCATCATCTGTGAATAGGCGTGAAAGGAGGGAACACGATCCATCTTCTCCCTGTCTCTCATCACGATGAAGTGCCAGGGTCGAAGGTCCCTGGCAGTGGGCGCGTTCATGGCCGCTGTGAGAAGCCTGCTCACCTGTTCGTCGGCTACCCTCTCGTCCGTATACTTCCTGATGCTTCTTCTCCTCATGATCGCGTCCATGGTGATCAACTGGAGATAGGAGGAGACCTCATAATTAACTATGGGGTCGACGTTCCACAGACCATGGAGTGTAATATCGAGGCGAACAGGGCCTCGTGCCCCTGCACGTACCCATGTTCCAGGAAGGGCAAATGCTGTGAGTGCATAACCTACCACAGGGAAAGGGGGGAGCTGCCAGGATGCTATTTCACCAAAGAGGCCGAGGCCACCTGGGACCGCTCGTTCGAGAACTACATGAGAACGTCGAGATGATCAATACTCGAAAAGGTCCGGATTCTCCAGTATCAACATCTTGCTGGCGATAGGTAAGCAGATACCGATTATCATTGAAAGAGGGGAGAGCAAGATCGAGGCGAACATCGCAATGATATAGAGGAGATAGAAATATCCCACACCTTTCTGATTTCGGAAGATCGACCTGATCGAATTCGTGAAGGAATCGAATACTCCGTCCCCCCTGACGATGCCCAGTATGGAGACATCGATTACATAAGCAAAGATGGGAGAGGCAAAGATGACTATGCCGTAGATAATAATGTAATTGAGGAAAGGTACCATCATGAATGGTGACAATACCATATACAGGAGCAAGATCGATCCGAGGTAAAGGATGGTCAGAAGGAACCCCTTTCTCATGATCTCCTTCCATCTGGACCTGAGCTCATTGAACGCACTCCCGATATTGACCTTTCCTCCCTCGCGAGCTGTTGATAGCTTCTCACCAATGTAAATGGATTCACTGAGATACAAGGTCTGGATGACGATATTGAGGACCAGGATAAGAAGGAGAATGATCATAAGGACGATCATAAATATGAACATGATGAGGATCATGATCAGACTCCCGCCCGGGGAATCCGCAATAAAGCTGATAGCCGTCCCGAAGACCATAATCATCATTACGGAGAAGTAGATGAAGATCATGATGAAGATCAAGGGTAAAAGCAATACCATGGAGAGAGCGTAGATGGTCAGTCTCAATATCAGGGATACGAGCCCGACGTTGAGGAATCCGGTCTGGTTCCTCTTCAACGCCTCCCAGGTCCTCCTGTACGGATAGAAGAAATCCTCCTTGATGTTCTCGGCCATGGGTATTGTTCCCCTCCCTATTATTGGTTGGAGATGTGCTGATGATAGAAAAAGCTCTCCATGGAAAGATTGATTAGAGTCCAGTCCGGTCCGGAGGCCATGAGCGGGGGACGATTATATATCGGTGACAGCAGGGACATGTCGGTCCTTGAAGATGGTGAGATAGATCTGATCGTGACCTCACCACCGTACTGGCAGATCAAGGATTACGGAAGATCGGATCAGATAGGATACGGGCAGTCCCTCCACGATTACCTCAAGGACCTCTATCGGGTCTGGATGGAGTGCTTCAGGGTCCTCTCCCCGGGGAGGAGGCTCTGCATCAACATCGGGGACCAGTTCGCGAGGTCCTCCGTGTACGGCCGTTACAAGGTCATCCCACTCCACGCCGAGATCATCTCCCAGTGTGAGAATATCGGGTTCGATTCCATGGGATCC
>JAUVLN010000292.1 GCA_030600725.1 Thermoplasmatota archaeon
GACCATCTTGGTCCCCCTGTCGCAGTACCTGCACCCCTTTGGAGGAGTGCCGGTACAGGAATTAAGCAGGATATCCGTATATCTGATGGGCATATCATTCCGCACCCGTTCCATCTATAAATTGATTTGTTGGAAAAAACTCTCATTTCCTTAAAATATCTATATATCAGAAGGAAACATATACCCTCATACTGGATTGTTCAGGCGGTGATGATCTATGGGATCCAAGGGGATAAGGCTGACCGTTGGCGAGAAGATAATGCTCCTGCTTCTTCATTACTCCAGGTACAGGGGTGAATTTCAGGCCCCCATGGACATCACACAGGATGGCATAGCCGGCAAGCTGGGCATCATCAGATCGGCGGTCCCTCGAGCGGTGGGGTCCCTGATCGACAAACGGACCCTGGAGGAGAGCCTGGCCCATATCAAGGGGCTGACCAGAAGAAGGAAGGTATATCATCTCACCGATGAGGGGATCATGAAGGCCAGAAACCTCGTCGATCAGCTGGAGAGGATAGAGATCGAGATCATCGATGAGGATGGAAAAAGGAAGGCCAACCTGGGGAAACTCCTCACTGACAACGAGATGGACCTATCGATCATCTCGGAGCTTCTGAACACCAGGGTCTGGGACAAGACCAGAAAGAGGCAGGACCAGGAGGAGAAGCATGACAGGAAGAGATACGTCCACTCCCTTTCACCCCCGAATATATTCATAGGAAGGGAACGGGAGGTGAACTTCCTCAAGGAGGCGATCCTCTCCAGGAAAAAAAGGGTATCCGTCATCTACGGGATAGCCGGTGTAGGGAAGACCACCCTCTCCTGGAAGATCACCGAGATGTTCAAGGATGATATGAACATCTTCTATATCGATCTCAAGGAGTGGACCTCGCTCGGTTACATGCTCAAGGAGCTTGGCACCTTCCTCTCGGGATGCGGTTGGGACCACCTCAAGAGCTATATGGACTCCAACACCGATATCGAGATCGAGCCGATCTGCGATCTGATAAAGACCCTCCCCGAGGATATGCCTATCCTTCTTGTACTGGATGATGTGCACAGGGCACCCGAGGAGGTTCTCATGTTCCTTTCCTCCCTCAAGGAGAGGCTTCAGTTCATGAAGAACATGAACATTATAATCCTCTCGAGATACAGGGTCGATTTCTACGACATCAGGGATGTGAGGATAACCGGGCTCATCGGTGAGGAGGAGCTGCTCGGCTTTGACATGGATACCTCCAGAAGATTCCTCATCGAGAGGGGATTTCCAAAAGAGGACGTGGACCAGATCATCGAAAAGACAGGTGGACACCCGCTTGCACTTGTCCTCGTGGAGAAGGAGGGGTTCGGGATCGATACGACCGATTTCGAGCAGTTCCTCTCCATCGAGATATTCTCCAAATTATCCAGATCGCAGGCATATACCCTCGGACTTCTATCCCTCTGCAGGCTACAGTTTGGTTATGATGATCTCCTGGGTATAGATGATATCGAAGCGGATGTGATCTCCACACTGGTGGACCAGCATCTCATCTTCGATACTCCCGGGGGCTTTGTCATTCACGATCTTATCAAGGAACAGGCCGTCGAGCACATGCTTCCGCATGACAGGAAGAAGGCGCACGAGGCGCTCATGGAGATCTTGAAGGAGAGGTTGATATCCGCAGGCTTCTACCAGGATGTCCTATTCGACGTCCCCCCGACCCCCTTTGCCCTGGAGGGGGAGGAAGGCATGGGTGCGATCTCCATATGGATATCGGAGCTTGCCCACCATGAGATAGGCGCGGGGAAACAGGATGACGCCCTGCGTACGGTGATAAGGGCCCAGTTCCAGATCCCTTCCAAGGACCTGCTGCAGGAGGCGGGTGAGGAGGCCCTGATGGGCCCGGGCTCAGATAAGGATACGGTGATACTCAGGGATCTTCTCACCGGAAGCCTGGAGTTCCTCAAAGGTAACGACGGGGCCTCGCTAAAGCATCTGAGAAAGGCCGCATCCGGGAGATCAAAGGATGATCTAACATCCTCATCCGTCAGGGCTGCCAGATTATGGGCCCCCTTCCTGGAGGAGATGGTGGAAGGGCCCGAGAAGGCGCTGGAGACCATCGGGGCTCTGTCCGATAAGGAGATCCCTCCAAACCTCAGGTACTACTTCATGATCACCAAGGCATCGCTCTACTACAAACTGGGGGACCATAATGGGGCTTCCGATATATACGATCGGTTCCTGAAGGACCTGATAGACAACGACGATCTCCCGATGCATCTTCGTAAATCCATTGACGACACGGTCAACGAGGCCATGGTGGGCGGGATCCAGGAGGCCCTGGAGAGGTTTCAAAAGCTCATGGAGCTGATAGGGCCCAACATCTCCATACTGAAGGAGAGCATGCCCTTTGTTGACGTTGACCACCATCTTCTGTCCGCGATATATTCGGCCTATTACAAGAACCAGTAGTTGAACACCGGATCTTAACAAATCACTATGTGTCAAGGATCCTCAACAGTTCATGAGAAAGTACGCAACGGGAGATACTACTCCTCATCAATACCCTCTTCAAGCTCCTTTATCTGGTCCCCGATATAGGTCTTGAGCTCTTCTGTGGTCATCCCCTCCTCTTCTTTCGGAGCGGGTTCACCATACATCGCCTCGTAGGTCTCATCTTTTGTGAGTTCCACCTCACCTTCTTCGTCAAGTGGCCCCTCTTCCTCGTCCTTCTTCTTTTTCATAACGAAGAAGATGACCACACCGACGATGATCAGGACGAGAGCGATCACGAGGATGATTGGAAGTATTGAAGATTCCTCTTTTTCACTTTTCTCAACGGTCAGCTTGAAGCTGGTCAGTTCGTAGTCGACACCGTCGGATACGTTTACGACGACTTTGTGTTCCCCGATCTGATCGTTTGTTGGCGTCCATTCGATCTTTCCAAGGTCATTAATGGTCATACCATCTGGAGCCTCATCCAGGCTGAAAACCCGAGAAGTGTCATCATCG